>NZ_JAKEDU010000016.1:0-25000 GCF_021462405.1 Thermus tengchongensis
AGCCTCCGCCGCACCGTCCCCGGATGGAAGCGGGTGAAGAAACACCCCTCCAAGGCTTCCGCCAGCAGGGGAGCGGTCCAGGCCCTCTCCCCAGAGAGGAGTTCCTGCAGGTACGCGGTCATGGCCTCCGTCCACCGGGGCTTGGCCCCGGGGGCCTTGCCGTCGGCCAGGCCGTCGAGGCCCTGGCGCAGCCACCGCCTGAGGTCCCGCCGGGCTGTGGCCCGGTCCAGGCCCAGGTGGCGGGCGATGCGGGGGGCGGTCCATCCTTGGGCCGCCAGGCGGACGGCCTGGGCGCGGCGGCGCACCTTGTGGGGCACCACGGGGTTGGTCTCCAGTTCCCGCAGCTGGGCGTCTTCCTCAGGACTCAGGTGGATGCGCAGAGGGGCTGGCATGGGTCAAGTATAATGGAGGGGCACTTAAGTACCCCGTCGTGGCTTGCGCCACGGCGGGGGCCCCAAAGAGGCCATGGGCAAGCCCTTTGGCCTTGGCCGATGGGGTGGGCTTTGCGTGCGGATACTTAGCTTTTATACTGCTTCCGTGGAAGGGGAAAGCCTGGGCACCCTGGCCCCGTGGGGAAAGGAAGCCCCCCTGGCCCAGGCCCGGGCCCTCCTGGAGGCGGGGCGGGAGGGGGAGGCGGAGGCCCTCCTAAAGGCCTGGAAGGGAAAGGGCCCTGAGGAGGCCGAGCGCCTGGCCCTCCTGGGCTTCACCAAGGCCCGCCGGGGGGACCTCCAAGGGTACCGGAGGCTCGCCCTGGAGGCCGCCAGGAGGGCCCAGACCTCCCTTACCCTCTACCATCTGGGCCTGGCCCTGCCCCCGCAGGAAGGGGTGGTGGCCCTGGAGGAGGCCCTCCACCGGGCACAAAGCCCCAAGGATCAGGGCTTGCTGGCCCTCGCCCTGGCCCGCACCAAGCGGCGCTTGGGCCGCCTGCGGGAGGCCTTGGCCCACGCCGCCCTGGCCCGCCTCAAGGCCCCGGGGGCTTTTACCACCCTGGAGTGGGCCTGGCTCACCCTCCTGGCCGAAGAGGAGCCCCCCCGCCCCGACCTCCTCCGGGAGGTGGAGCCCTTGGCCCTGGAGCCGGGACCCGGCCTCCGGGTGGCCTTCCTCAATGGGGGAAGGGTCCTTCGGGAAGGGCCCACCCGGGCCCTCCTGCGGGAGTGGGCGGGAGAGGGGTACCTCCTCCGCCTGGCCGAGCCCGTGGCCGAGGCCCTGGCGGAAGCCCTGGGCCCGGGGTGGCTGGCGGAGGGGAAGGAGCGCCTGGTCTTCCTGGGGGAGTGGGCGGCCCTCAAGGAGGCCCTGCCTCGGGTGCCCGTGGAGGTGCTGGAGGTCTCCCGGGGGGAGCCCAGCCTGGAGACCGTCTTCCTACGGCTCTTCGGCCGGGAGACCCCCAAGGAGCCTTCCCCTTAGGGCCCCCACCAGGTACAAGGAGCCCGTGGCCAGGACGGGGAGGCCGTCTGCCCGGGCGGCCTCCACCGCGTGATGAAGGGCCTCCCAGGGCTCCTCAAAGAAAGGCCCGCCCAGCTCCGGCCCCAAGGCCCCCTCCCCGGCCCGGGTGTAGCGGACGCTCTTGGCCTTGGGGAGGAGGTGGGCCAGTACCCCCCGCACGTCCTTTCGGGGGAAGGCGCCAAAGACCAGGTGGTAGGCGGCAAACTCCCGGGCCAGGGCCTGGGCTGCCGGAGGGTTGTGGGCCCCGTCTAGGTAGACCTCCACCCCCTCTACCAGGAAGCGCTCCAGCCGGCCCGGATGCCTTGCTTCCCGAAGCCCTCGGGCAATGGCCTCCTCGGGAAAGCCCAGGAGCCTCAGGGCCGCCGCCGCCAGCCGGGCGTTTGCTTCCTGGAAGGCCCCCTTCAGGGCGGGGGGCGCGGGGAGGGCGAAGAGGGGGTCTTCCGAGTCCAGGAGGTGGAGGGGGCACCCCCGCGCCGCCGCCACCCGCCGGGCCACCTCCAGGCCCACCCCTTCCGCCCCGGTGACCACCGGAACCCCAGGGCGGAAAGCCCCCGCCTTCTCCCAAGCCACCCCCTCGAGGCTCCCCCCCAAGGCCTCCAGGTGGTCCTCCCCCACGTGGGTCAGCACGGTGAGGACCACACGGGAAAGGGCGTTGGTGGCGTCCTTCTCCCCCCCCACCCCCGCCTCCACCGCCGCCAGGGCCACCCCCTCCTCCCGGAAGTGCCGGAAGGCCAAGGCGGTGGCCAGGTCAAAAAACCCTGGGGGCTCGGGCCAGCTTTGCCCCCGGGCCCAGGCCACAAAGCGCACCACCGCCGCCTTGGGGATGAGGCCTTGGTGGGTGCGGATCCTCTCCCGGAAGTCCAGGAGGTGAGGGCTGGTGTAGGCCCCGAAGGGGAGGCCCTGGGCGCGGAAGGCGGCCTCGAGGTAGGCCACCACGCTCCCCTTGCCGTTGGTGCCCAGGACGTGCACCGCTTGAAAGCTCTCCTCCGGGTGCCCCAGGCGCTCCAGAAGGGCCCGCACCCGCCCCAGGCCCCGCGCCCCTTGGCGGCGCTGGGCGAAAAGCCAGTCCAAAGCCTCCCGGTAGCCCATCAGCTTTCCGCGTACTGCAGGCGGTAGAGGGTGGCGTAGTAGCCCCCCTTCCGCAGGAGGTCCTCGTGGGTGCCCTCCTCCACCAAACGCCCCTTGCGGAAGACCAGGATGCGGTCCACCCGGCGGATGGTGGAGAGGCGGTGGGCGATGATCACCGAGGTCCTCCCCTCCATGGCCTTATAGAGGGCTTCCTGAAGCCTCCTTTCCGTTTCCGAGTCCACGTTGGCCGTGGCCTCGTCCAGGATGAGGAGGATGTCGGGGCTGGCCAGGAGGGCCCGCACCAGGGCCAGAAGCTGCTTCTCCCCCGTGGAAAGCCCCGCCCCCCTTTCCCCCACCCGGGTGTGGTAGCCCTGGGGAAGGCGCAAAATGGCCTCGTGCACCCCCAGGAAACGGGCCACCTCCTCCACCTTTTCCTGGGGGATGGACTCGTCAAAGAGGCGCAGGTTGTCCAGGATGGTCCCGGAGAAGAGAAAGGGGTCCTGGAGGACGATGCCCACGTGCCGCCTCAAGTCCTCCTGGCGGTAGCGGCGCACGTCCTCCCCGTCCAGGAGCACCTGACCCCTTTGCGGGTCGTAGAAGCGGGCGATGAGGCTCACCACGCTGGTCTTCCCCGCCCCCGTGGCCCCCACCAGGGCCACCTTCTCCCCCGGGGCGATGCGGAAGGAAACGCCCTTGAGCACCCAGTCCTTCTCCGAGGGCTCCACCCCCTTGGGGGTGTAGGCCAGCCACACGTCCTTAAACTCCACCTCGCCCCGGAAGCGAAGGATGGGCTTGGGGTCCTTGGGGTCTTTAAGCTCCTCTTCCGTGTCCAAAACCCCGAAGATACGCTCGGCGCTGGCCATGGCCCCCTGGAAGAGGTTGAACTTGTCGGAGAGGTCCTGCAGGGGCTGGAAAAGCTGGCGGGTGTAGTCCACGAAGGCCACCAGAAGCCCCAAGGAGGCCGCACCCCGCACCACCTCGCTTCCGCCGTAGAAGAGAAGGCTAGCCACCGCGAAGTCCCCCAAAAAGCCCACCACCGGGAAGAAGAGGGCGAACCAGCGCACGATCTCCACCCAGGCCTTGAGGAGGTCCTGGCTCATGCGGTCAAACCGGTCCTCCCGCTCCTTCTCCTTCACGAAAAGCTGGATGGTCTCCACCCCGGAAAGGTTCTCCTGGAGGGCAGCATTGAGGCGGGCCAGCCTTAGGCGCATCTCCCGGTAGGCGGTGCGCATGCCGTTCCGCACCCAGGCCGTAACCCAGAGGAGCACAGGCACCACCAGGAGGACCACCAGGGTGAGCTTGGGGCTCAAGGCCAGCATGAAGGCCAGGAGGCCGAAGATGGTGAAGAAGTCGGCGATGACCCCCACCAGTCCCCCGGTGATGAACTGGTTGATGGCGTCCACGTCGGAGGTAACCCGGGTCATGAGGCGGCCCACAGGGTTCCGGTCGTAGTACCCCGGGTGCAGGCGCATGAGCTTGGCGAAAAGGGCGCTCCTAAGGTCAAAGAGCACCCTTTGCCCCACCCACTGGATGAGGTAGGTCTGGCCGTAGGTGGCGGCGAAGTTCACGAAGCGCACCAAGAGGAAGCCCAGGCTCACCCAGACGAGGAGGGCGAAGCGCTCAGGTAGGGGCTTGGGTTCCTTGGGCACCAGGGCCCCGTCGATGGCCCACTTGAAGAAGAGAGGGGTGGCGGCGGCGGTGAGGGTGGTGAGGAGGAGGAAGAAAAGGGCGAGCCCCACCTGGAGGCGGTAGGGCCTCACGTACTGCAGGATGCGGGCGAAGAGCACCCGGTCGAAGGCCTTGCTGTAGGCGTCCTCGTGCATCACCCCTCCACCTCCCGCTCCATGCGCTGGATGCGGTCCAGCTCCGCGTAGAGGCCCCCGGCTTCCAAAAGGCTCTCATGGGTGCCCTCCTCCACGATCCTCCCCCCGTCCAGGACGATGATCCAGTCGGCGTGGCGCAGGGTGGCGGTGCGGTGGGAGATGAGGAACGTGGTCTGGCGGCCGAGGACGCCCTTCAGGCCCTGGAGGATGCGGGCCTCGGTTTCGGTGTCCACGGCGCTCAAGGCATCGTCCAGGATGAGGATCTTGGGGCGTTTGGCCAGGGCGCGGGCCAGGGCCACCCGCTGGCGCTGCCCCCCGGAGAGGGTAACCCCACGCTCCCCCAGGAGGGTTTCGTAGCCCTTGGGAAAGGCGAGGATCTCCTCGTGGATGCCGGCGAGCCTGGCCGCCCACTCCACCCGCTCCCGGTCCGGCGCTTCCAAGCCGAAGGCGATGTTCTCCAGGAGGGTCTCGCTGAAGAGGAAGGGCTCCTGCGGGGCCACCCCCACCGCCTGCCGTAGAGCCGAGAGGGGGATGCGCCGGACGGAATACCCCCCCACAAAAACCTCCCCCTCCGTGGGGTCCAAAAGGCGGGGGATAAGGGCGGTGAGGAGGCTCTTGCCCGCCCCCGTGCGCCCGGTGATCCCCAGGGTCATGCCCTCGGGCACGGTGAGGGTGATGTCCTTGAGGAGCCAGCGCCCCTCCTGCCAAAGCCCCACCCCCACGAAGCGCACCTCCCCGGAGAGGTCCTCCGCCTTCAGGGGCAGGGGGTCTTCGTCGCGAAGGGCGGGCTCTTGGTCCAAAAGCTCCAAGAGGCGCTTCAGGCTGGTAAAGCCCCGCTGGTACATGGCCATCACCCAGCCCAGGCCCAGGATGGGCCAGGTGAGCTGGGCCAGGTAGGCGTTGAACTGCACCAGCTGGCCCACGGAAAGCTGCCCCTCCACCACCATCCTGCCCCCCACCCAAAGGACGAGGAGGAAGGCGAAGCCCATGAGGAAGCCCAATAGGGCGTGCATGGGCCCCTCCACCTTGGCCAGGGCCAGGCTCTTGCCCATGTAGGCCCGGTTCAGGCTCTGGAAGCGGGTGAGCATGCGGCCCTCCAGGGCATACCCCTTCACCACCCGGATGCCGCTAAAGGCCTCCTGGGCCAGGGTGCTGATCTGGTCAAAGGCCTCCTGGGCCTCGCGGTAGCGGCGGTCGATGAGCCGGAGGAGGTAGAACATCACCCCACCGATCAGGGGAAGGACCAGGGTCAGGTAGAAGGCCAGGCGGGCGTTTACCGCGTACATGGAGAGAAACGCCAAAAGCACCAGGAAGGAGAGGCGGCTCCCCATCATGATCCCCGGACCCACCATCTCCCGCACCGCGGAGAGGTCGGTGTTCAGGCGGTTCATGAGGTCGCCCACCCGGGTCTTTTGGTAAAAGCTCCGGTCCAGACGGAGCAGATGGTGGAAGAGGGCCTTCCTGAGGTCGTACTCCACCTGGCGGCTGGCCACCACCGCCAGGCGGCGCATGAAGAAGGAGAGGAGGGCGCTCACCCCGGCGGAGAGCACCAAAAAAAGGGCGTAGCGCCCATAGGGCCCCCCGTGCCCCACCGCGTCCACCCCCAGGCGCAGGAAGTAGGGGGTCAGCACAAAAAAGAAGATGGACAGGAGACCCACCAAAACGCCTAAGGTGTACCGGACCCAGTACGGGGCCAGGTAGGGCAGGAGGCGACGGAGAAGAACTGACCGACCGGTCATGCCCTAAAGTCTACCCCAACCCCGACCGCTGAAGGGGGGCTGGAGCACATCTCCTAAGGATTCGCACGCAAAGGTTGCCCCATCGGCCATAGCCGAAGCGGCATGCTCATGGCCTCTTTGGGGCCCCCGTGGTGGCGCAAGCCACGACGGGGTACTTAGGCCCCCTGGAGCTCCCGCTTAAGCTCCTTCACCGCCCCGCTCCAATCCTCCCCCAGGACCACCAGGCGGTGGGGCTTGCTGAGCTTCCTGGCGGCCTTGCGCAGCAGGCCGGGGATGGGCGGGCAAGCGTAGGAAACCACCAAGAGAAGCCCCCTCACCCGGCCCAGGCGGTGGAGGTAGTGGAGCATGCCCACCAGTTCCCGGTCGGTGGGAAGGTCCATGGGAAGGAGCCTATCCCCTTCCTCCCTGAGCTTCTCCGGGGGCAGGTCGGGGAAGTAGGGGATGAGCCCCTCCTGAGCCAAGGCCTCCTCCACCGCCTTGCGGAAGGATTCGTCCTCGAGGAGGTAGGGCTGGGCCACCACCCCCACGCTTCCCTGGGGGGTCTTGAGGGGTGGAAGGGGCTTCAAAAGCCCCCGCACCCGGTCCAGGGCCCGCCCCACCACCATGGGGTTTTGCGTGAGGAGGTGCCCCACCTCCGCCGCCCGGCCCAGGGTTTTGTCGGAGAGTTCGGCGGGCACCTTCAGCACCGGGGGAAGGCCTGGGAAGTAGCGGTGGAGGGTGGCCTCGAGGTCCAAAAGCCAAGGGCAAGCCCCCCCGCCCCGCTCCGACTCCACCCCCCCTTGGAGGTCGGGAAGGAGCAGGTAGTCCACCCCTTGGGCCTTCAGGGCCTCCACCTGGGCCAAAAGGCCCTGGACGGGCAGGCAGTAGGGCGGGCGCAGGTCGGGCACCACCTGCGCCCGCACCACCTCCACCTCGAGGGCCTTCAGGTAGGCCTCCCAGAACCCCAGATACCGGCGGGAAAGGAAGCCTTCGAGGACGCCCACGCGCATACGCCCTATCCTACGCCAAGGGCCTTTAAAAAGGCCAGAAGCACCTCCCGCCCCTCCCAAAGGCTTTGGGGAAGTACCCATTCCTCCGGGGTGTGGGCCCCACCCCCCCGGTACACCCCCAGGGCCAAGGCGGGGATGCCCCGTTCGACGGCGGCGCTGGCATCGGTGGAACCCGGCTGGAACTGGGGCCTTTCTCCGATCTTGGCCAGCGCCACCTCCGCCGCTTGCAGAAGCCTGGGCGTGGCGGTGCTCCCCGCAGGCCTCCTTCCCAGGACCTCCAGGGAAACCCCCACCCCGTGGAACCGGGCCGCCTCCTCCAGAACCTCCTGGGCCTTGTGGTAGAGGGTGCGAAGGGCCCCCTCCTCCAAAGCGCGGATCTCCAGCAGGGCCGAGGCCTCCTTGGGTATGGCGTTTACCGCCTCGCCCCCCCGGAGACCGCTGGCGTTCAGGCTAGCCTCACCCCCCACCTCCTTGAAAAGGGTGTGCAACCGGGAAAGCCCCTCCGCTAGGGCAAACACGGGATTGGGGGTCCCCCTGTCCCCCCAGGCGTGGCCCCCCCGACCCAGAAAGGTGATTCGGAAACGGACCGAGCCTAAAGCCCGGTCCACCACCCCCGGCAGGTACCCATCCACCGCCACCACCACCTCAGGAGCCAGGGTTTCCACCAGGGCCCGGGCCCCCTTGAGGTTCCCCAGACCCTCCTCCCCCACGGTGAAGCCCCGCACCACCCCGGGCATCTCCGGTAAGGAGAGGAGGACCGCCACCCCGCTGGAGTTGTCCCCCACCCCGGGGCCATAGAGCCTCTCCCCCACCCGCCTCGGGGGCTTTGGCGGCAACACCGTGTCCAGATGGGCGAGGAGGAGCACCGGTCCCTCCCCCGCCCACACGTTGCCCAGGCCATCCCTTCGGGCCCTGGGCAGATGGGCAGCCACGAACTCTCCCCGCACCCCCTCCCCCGCCAGGGGGGAGAGATCCAGAAGAAGCCGTACCGGGTCCACTACTCCTGGGGCTCGGGTCCGGCCAGCCCCTCCCGGATGGCGTAAAGGGCCGCCTGGGTGCGGTTGTTCAGGTGAAGCTTCTGGAAAATCTCGGAAAGGCGGTTGCGCACGGTCTTTTCAGAAAGCTGGAGCTCGGCGGCGATCTCCAGGTTGGTGTAGCCTTGGGCCACCAGCTTGAGGATCTGGATCTCCCTTTCGGAAAGCTCCGCATGGAGGGGGGCGCTGGACTCCTTCTTGGCCCGGAAATCCTGGATGATCCTCCCGGCCAGCTCCGCGTCCAGGAGCACCTCCCCCGCGTGCACCCGGCGGATGGCCCCGATGAGCTCGCTGGCGTCCGTGTCCTTGAGAAGGTAGCCCCTGGCCCCCGCCTTCACCGCCTCAAACACGTAGGCGTCCTGGCGGTACATGGTGAGGATGATCACCTTGGCCTCCGGCCACTCCTTGAGGATGGCCTGGGTGGCCTGCACCCCGTCCAGGTTCGGCATCTGGATGTCCATGAGGATCACGTCCGGCTTGGCCTCGAGGGCATGCCTTAATGCCTCCCAACCGTCCTTGGCCTCCCCCACCACCCGAAAATCCCCTTCCGCCTCCAAAAGGCTTTTGAGCCCCTGGCGGAAGAGGGCATGGTCGTCCGCTAACAGTACCCGAATCACCCCTCCATCTTAGCGCTGGTGGGCTTGGTGTAGGGTGAAAGGGTGAAGGTTCTCACCGTGGAGAAGCTGGTGCCGGGGGGCTATGGCCTCGCCCGCACCGAGGAAGGAACCGTCCTCATCAAGGGGGCCCTGCCGGGGGAGGTGGTGCGGGGAAAACCTGTGCGCCGCAAGGGAACCCTTTTCCTGGAGGAGGTGGAGGTGCTCACCCCCCCCCCCCCCCCCCCCCCCCCCCCCCCCCCCCCCCCCCCCCCNGAACCGTCCTCATCAAGGGGGCCCTGCCGGGGGAGGTGGTGCGGGGAAAACCTGTGCGCCGCAAGGGAACCCTTTTCCTGGAGGAGGTGGAGGTGCTCACCCCCCGCCCCGACCGCTACCCCCACCCCCTCCCCCCTCCCGCCGACCTGCCCCTGGCCTACGAAAGCCAGCTTCCCCTGAAGGAGGGCCTGGTGCAAGACGCCCTCATGCGCATCGCTAGGCTTCCCTTCCCCTTGGCCCCCATCCACCCCTCCCCCAGGCCCCTGGGCTACCGCACCGCCGCCCAGTACGCCCGCCACCCCCTGGGAGGCCTGGCCTACCGCCTCCCGGAAAGCCACGCCCTGGTGCGGGTGGAGGAGGATCCCCTGGTGGCCGAGCCCTTGGCCTGGGCCCTGAGGGTCCTTTCCACCTGGCCCCTGCCCGTGGAGGAGGTGGCCTTAAGGGGAAGCCTCCTGGAAGGGAGGGTTCTCCTCGGGCTCATCGGGGGAAGCCCCGAGGCCCTGAAGCGCCCCGCCAAGGCCCTGGTGCGGGAGGGCTTCGCCGGGGTGGTCTGGGCCGAGCCCTCGGAGAAGGGCCGCTTCCGGGGAAGGGTGAGGCCCCTTTATGGCGAAAGAACCCTCCTGGAGCGCTTTGGCCCCCTCACCGCCAGCGTGAGCGTGGAGAGCTTCAGCCAGGTGAACCCCTTGGCGGCGGGGGAGCTTCTGGAAGAGGCCCAAGGGCTGGTGCAAGGAGGCGGGCGGGCCTTAGAGCTCTATGCGGGCAGCGGTCTCCTCTCCCTCCTCCTCGCCCCCCGCTACGGGGAGGTGGTGGCGGTGGAGATCAGCAAGGAGGCGGTGCGCCGGGGCGAGGCGGACCGGAAGCGGCTGGGCATGGAAAACGTGCGCTTCCACCGCGGGGACGCCAAGGAAGCGGCCCAGCTCGGGGCCTTTGACCTGGTGGTCCTGGACCCGCCCCGGTCCGGCCTCTCCCCGGAGGTGCGCCGCTACCTCCTGGAATCGCGCCCCCGGGAGGTCCTCTACATCGCCTGCGACCCCGCCACCTGGGCCCGGGACGTGGGGGAGCTCTCCCGGGGAGGCTATGAGCTGGCCTTCGCCCGCCCCTACGACTTCTTCCCCTTCACCCACCACGTGGAGGTGCTCTCCCTTCTGCACCTAGGGTAGGGGAAGGCCGGAGAAGAAGGGCGCAGGGTCCACGGGCACCCCCCTAAGGCGCACCTCCAGGTGCAGGTGGGGGCCCGTGGAAAGCCCCGTGCTCCCCAAACGCCCCAGCACCTGCCCAGGCCGCACCTCCTCCCCCACCCGCACCTGCCGTGAAGCAAGGTGCCAGTACCCGGTGCAAAGCCCCATCCCGTGGGCTACCACCACCGCCTCCCCCCGCACCTTGAGCCTTTCCGAGAGGACCACCACCCCCGCGGCCACCGCCCGCACCGGGGTGCCCAGGGGAGCGGCAAAGTCCAGGCCCTCGTGGTAGGAGGTGAAGAGGGTGCCGTACCGGCGGCGGGTGCCGAAGGCGCTGGTGGTGCGCCCCCCCTCGAGGGGCCGGAGGAAAGCCCCCCGGAAGCGGAGGGGCCCTTCCTGGGAGCAGGCGGCCACCACCCGCTCCCGCTCCGCCTTCAGGCCGGGGTCCTGGAGGAGGCGCTCCAAGGTTGGGGAAAGGGCGAGGGTTTCCTGGCCGTACCCCCCCGGGGCCACCCGCAGGGGAAGCACCACCTCCTCCCCCTCCAGGTGCAGGCGCAAGGGGTACTCCCCTGGCCCCTGCAGGGCCCCCACCGCCAGGAGGGCCCAAAGCCCCTCCTCCCCGGGCCAAAGGGGGTAGCGCACCCCCAAGAACTCCGCCCACCCCTCCCGGTAGCCGGCCACCCGCAGGCCGAAGGCCCGTCCCTGGACCGGGAGCGCATACCAGAGCCTCCCCCTGGGCAGGGGTACCTCCTCCCCCGGGCGCACCCGCAAGACCTGCCCCGCCCGGATGCGGTTGGGGTCGGAAAGCCCGTTGAGGCGGACCAGGGCCTCCACCGTGGTGCCGTAGCGGCGGGCGATGGAAAAAAGCGTCTCCCCGGGGGCCACGGTGTGGGTCTGGGCCATGGCGGAAAGGGCCCAAAGCCAAAGGGCCAGCAGCCAGCGCATGGGCTTATCCTATGGGGAAAGGAGCCCCTATGGTGCTGATCCTGAACGGTCCCAACCTGAACCTGCTGGGCCAGCGGGAGCCCGAGGTCTACGGGCGCACCACCCTCGAGGAGCTGGAAGCCCTCTGCGAGGCCTGGGGGGCGGAACTGGGTCTGGGGGTGGCCTTCCGCCAGAGCAACTACGAAGGGCAGCTGATCGAATGGGTACAGCAAGCCCATCGGGAGGGGTTCTTGGCCATCGTCCTTAACCCCGGGGCCCTCACCCACTACTCCTACGCCCTTCTGGACGCCATACGGGCCCAGCCCCTTCCCGTGGTGGAGGTGCACCTCTCCAACCTCCACGCCCGCGAGCCCTTCCGCCGGCACTCGGTCACCGCAGGAGCTTGCCGGGGCATTGTCTCCGGGTTTGGGGTGCTTTCCTACAAGCTGGCCCTGGTCTACCTGGCGGAGGTCCTGGAGGTGGGAGCCCCCTAGGGCTCCATCCCCTCCTGGCCGGGGAAGCCCCGGCGGGGAAGTTGCTATACTTAAAGGAGGCGGAAACGCCCAAGGAGCGCTATGTCCCAGGTTCTGCCCGTAGAGATCACCGAGGAACTTAAACAGAGTTTCATCAACTACGCCATGTCCGTCATCGTGGACCGAGCCCTGCCCGACGTGCGGGACGGGCTCAAGCCGGTCCAGAGGAGGATCCTCTTCGGCGCCTACCAGGAGGGGGTGCTCCCGGGCCGGAAGCACGTGAAAAGCGCCAAGATCGTGGGCGAGGTCATGGGCAAGTACCACCCCCACGGGGACGCCGCCATCTACGACGCCCTGGCCCGTCTGGCCCAGCCCTGGAACCTGCGCTATCCCCTGGTGGATGGCCAGGGGAACTTCGGCTCCATCGATGGCGACCCTCCCGCAGCCCAGCGCTACACGGAGGCCAGGCTCTCCCCCCTGGGGGCGGAGATGCTTCTTGACATCGACAAGGAGACCGTGGACTTCCGCCCCAACTACGACGGCTCCCTCAAGGAGCCCGAGGTCCTCCCCTCCGCCATCCCCAACCTCCTGGTAAACGGGGCGAGCGGCATCGCCGTGGGCATGGCCACTAGCCTCCCGCCCCACAACCTCTCCGAGGTGGTGGACGCCCTGGTGGCCATGATCGACAACCCGGGGATCACCCTGAAAGAGGTCATGCGCCACCTCCCAGGCCCCGACTTCCCCACCGGGGGGAAGCTCTCCCGGAAAGGCATCCAGGAGGCCTACGCCACAGGACGGGGAAGCCTCAAGGTGCGGGCCAAGGTGCGCATAGAGGAGAAGGGCCAAAGGCCCATGCTGGTGGTCACGGAAATCCCCTACCAGGTCAACAAGGCGGGCCTCATCGCCCAGATCGCCGCCCTGGTCAAGGCCAAGAAGATCGAGGACATCGTGGCCCTAAGGGACGAGTCCGACCGCCAGGGCCTCAGGATCGCCATCGAGCTCAAGCGGGGGGCCAACCCCCAGGTGGTCCTGAACCAGCTCTACAAGCACACCGCCTTGCAGACCTCCTTCACGGTGAACCTCCTGGCCATCGTCAACGGGGAGCCCAAGGTCCTCCCCCTTCTCTCCCTCATGCGCCACTACCTGGACCACCGCAAGGAGGTGGTGCGGCGCAGGAGCCTCTTTGACCTCAAGAAGGCCGAGGAGCGGGCCCACGTCCTGGAGGGCCTCCTCATCGCCCTGGACCACATCGACGAGGTCATCGCCCTGATCCGCGCCTCTGAGGACGCAACCCAGGCGCGCCAAGGGCTCATGGGGCGCTTCGGCCTCTCCGAGGTCCAGGCCCAGGCCATCTTGGACATGCGCCTGCAACGCCTGGTGGCCCTGGAACGGGAGAAGCTCTTGGAGGAGTACCGGGGGCTCATGGAGGAGATCGCCCGGCTTCGGGCCATCCTGGAGGAGGAAGAACGCCTCTGGGCTGAGGTCAAGAAGGACCTCCTAAGGGTCAAGGAGAAGTACGGGGATGCCCGGCGTACGGTGATCACCGAGTTCGAGGAAAGCTTCAACCCCGAGGACCTCATAGAGGACGAACCCATGGTCATCACCCTCACCGCCCAGGGCTTCCTAAAGCGCCTTCCCCTGGAGAGCTACCGGGCCCAGGGGCGGGGGGGAAAGGGGCTGATCGCCGGCAAGACCAAGGAGGAGGATGAGGCCATCCAGGTCTTCGTGGCCCAAGCCCATGAGGACCTCCTCCTTTTCACCAACCGGGGCCGGGTCTACCGCCTCAAGGTCTACGACCTCCCAGAGATGGGCCGCCAGGCTCGGGGGGTGCACGTGAAGACCCTTCTTCCCCTGGCCGAGGAGGAGGAGGTGGCCGCCCTGCTTTCCGTAAGGGGCCTAGACGGGGAAGGCTACCTGGTCTTTGCCACGGAACGGGGCCTGGTGAAGCGCACCGCCTTAAGGGAGTACCAGAACCTGGGAGCGGCGGGGCTCATCGCCATCCGCCTCCTGGAAGGGGATCGGCTCATCGGGGTGGCCCTTTCCGACCCCGAGGACGAGGCCATCCTGGCCACGGAGGAGGGGCAGGCCATCCGCTTCGCCCTGGAGGAGGTGAGGGCCACGGGCCGGGACAGCCAGGGGGTGACGGGGATCCGCTTCAAAAAGCCGGGCGACCGGGTGGTCTCCCTGGTAACGGTGAAGCCCGGGGAGATGGTGGACCTCCTGGCCGTGAGCACCCGGGGCTACGGCAAGCGCACCCCCCTCGCCGAGTACCCCCTGCAGGGCCGTGGGGGAATGGGGGTGATCACTTATAAGGTGTCCACCAAGGTGGGCCGCCTAGCCGCCCTCCTCAAGGTGCGGGGCACGGAGGACCTCCTGGTCCTTTCCAAGAAGGGCCTAGCCATCCGCACCCCCGTGGCCGATATCCGCCAGTATTCCCGGGACACCGCCGGGGTCAAGGTGATGAACCTCCCCGAGGACGACGAGGTGGTGAGCGCTTTTGCCGTGGAGGAGGAGCAGTGATGGAGGAGGTGGTCCTGATCACCGCCCCCAGCGAGGAGGTGGGCCGCACCCTGGCCCGCGCCCTGGTGGAGGAGCGCCTGGCCGCCTGCGTGAACCTGGTGCCGGGCCTCACCTCCGTCTACCGCTGGCAGGGGGAGGTGGTGGAGGACCGGGAGGTCCTCCTCATCGTCAAGACCACCACCTTCGCCTTCCCCCGGCTTAGGGAGCGGGTTCTCTCCCTACACCCCTACACCGTTCCCGAGATCGTGGCCCTGCCCATCGCCGAGGGGCACGGCCCCTACCTGGACTGGCTCCGGGAGAACGTGGGATGACCGAGGACATGCTGGACTTCCTCCGGTCCTTGCACCGGGCGGAAGCCCGCTTCCTGGTCATCGGAGGGTACGCCTTGGCCTTCCTGGGCCGTCCCCGGTTCACCAAGGACCTGGACCTCTGGGTGGACGCTCAGGAAGCGGCCAAGGTCCTCGCCGCCATCCGGGATTTCTTCGGCGGGGACGATCTGGGGCTAAAGGAAGAGGATCTGGCCACCCCAGGGGTGGTCCAGCTGGGGTATGCCCCCAACCGCATCGACCTGGTCATCCTGGAAACCCCCCCCTTCGGGGAGGCCTTTGCCCGGGCCCTGGAGCGGGAGGTGAGCGGTGTGAAAGTGTACGTGGTCCACCCCGAGGACCTAAAGGTCTTGAAGCGAGCCTTCGGCCGGCCTGTGGACCTACGCGACCTGGAGGAACTATGAGGACCATCCGACCCGTGGCCCGGCGCTTTCCCTTGGACCACCCCCCCGACGACCGCCAGGAGTGGGCGAAGGTGCCCCTGGAAGAACGCCTGCGCGCGGTCTGGGAGATGGCCCTCTTCTGGGCGGAGCTGGAACGGGAGGCGGCCAAGGCGCGGGGCGAAGAGCCCGAGGTGGCCACCGAGCGCCTCCTCCCCGTGGTCCGCAAGCGTCCCCTGGGAAAAGGGTAGCCCCGGCGGCATTTTTGCAACCCTAGGTTTACAAAATCCCTAGGGGCGTGCTAGCCTAGGGGCAAGGAGGCAGCCATGACCCAGGCCCGCGAAACCGTAACCTTCAAGCCCGGCGAGGTCATCCTGTACCCGGGGGTGCCGGGGCCCCGGGACCGGGTCTACCGGGTCCTCGAGGGGCTGGTGCGCCTCGAGGCGGTGGATGAAGAGGGGAATGCCCTCACCCTGCGCCTGGTTCGCCCCGGGGGGTACTTCGGCGAGGAGGTCTTGGCGGGCATGGAGCGGACCTACTTCGCCGAGGCGGTGACCGAGGTGGTGGCCGAACCCCTCCCCAAGGAACCCCATCCCGAAGAGATCCGCCAGGTGCTCCTAAGCCTGGCCCAGGCCCTTTCCGAGTCCTACCGGCGCATTGAGCGCCTGGCCACCCAGCGCCTGAAGAACCGCATGGCTGCGGCCATCCTGGAGCTGGCGGAAACCCCCTTAGCCCACGAGGAGCAGGAGGGCGTGGTCCTCCGCGCCACCCATGACGAGCTGGCCGCGGCGGTGGGGAGCGTGCGGGAAACCGTGACCAAGGTCATCGGGGAGCTCACCCGGGAAGGCTACATCCGCTCCGGCTACGGCAAGATCATCCTGAAGGACATCAAAGGCCTCAAGGAACTGGCCCGAAGCCGCGGGGATGGACGCTAGGGAGGCTGCCCCAGCCTGGCTTGGCCAGGCTGGGAGCCCCAGCAATACCATTCCCCTGCAATCCTCGCCCGTGTGGGGAGACGGGTAGACCTCCCCCCTGAGCCCGAGCCCCGCCGCCAACCCGCCCCAACAGGGTATTTTCCCGTAAACTGAAAGCCATGCGCCTGCGCCAGAGGTTCCTCACTGGGCTGGTTACCCTTCTTCCCCTTCTGGTCACCCTTTACTTCCTGGCCTGGGTCTACACCTATTCCGGCGGGTATATCCAGACCTTTCTCCGCCTTCTGAACCTCGAGGTGCCCAGGACCTACCAGCCCCTCCTCCCCTTCGTGGGGCTCCTCCTGGCCGGGGTGCTCATCTACCTGGTGGGTACCGTGGCGGAAAACTACCTGGGCCGGAGGCTCCTCCACTCCCTGGAGCGCTCCCTTCTCCTCTTCCCCATTGTGCGGGACATCTACAAGGCGGTGCAACAGATCACCCACACCCTCTTCGGCCACCAGGAGGTGAAGTTCAGCCGGGCCGCGGTCATCGAGTACCCCCGGCGGGGGCTTTACGTGCTCTGCTTTGTGGTCCAGCCCGTAGGGAGCCGTCTGCCCCCCCTGCCCGAGGGCTACACCGCCGTCTTAGTGCCCACGAGCCCCGTACCGGCCAGCGGGGTGGTCATCCTGGTACCCACGGAGGAGGTCATCCCTTTGGAGATCAGCGTGGAGGATGCTCTTAAGTACGTGGTCTCTGCGGGCTTCCTCCTACCGGAAAAACCTTCAGGCTCCTTAACCTCCCTCCCACAAAAGGCCGGGCCCTCGGCGTAGAATGGAGGGCGATGCGTCCTCTGGCCCTCCTTCTCCTTTTCCTGGGGACGGTTTGGGCCGCCCTTCCTCCCCTCCTGGGGCCTGGCCTCGCTGCGGGCACGGAGTTAAGGCTTTTCTCCCAGGACCTGCGCATCCTGCACGGGGCCTGGCGGGTGGAGGGCAAGAGGCTGATCCCCCTCTCCGCTCCCATACCCCCCAGGCCGGGCCAGGAGGTGCAGCTTCTTCTGGTGCTCCCGGGGGAAAAGCCCCGCACCTTCCCCGGGGTGGCCGACCGCGGGGATGTGGTCCTCCTGCAGGACAAGGAGCGGGTGAGCCTCCTTAGGCTCCTCAAGGAGGTCTACGGCCTCACCCCTCCGGAAAGGCTCTGGCCATGAAGCGCATCCTGCTCATCGAGGACGATGCGGAGGTGGCCCGCCTGGTGGAGCTGGAGCTCAAGGAGGCGGGCTTCACCGTTGAATGGGCCCAAAGCGGCATGGAAGGCCTGGTGAAGCACCGCGAACGGAAGCCTGATCTGGTAGTCCTGGACCTCGGCCTTCCGGACCTGGACGGGGCCGAAGTAGCCCGGCGCATCCGCGCCACCGACGACACCCCCATCCTGGTCCTCACCGCCCAGGACGCCGTGGAGCGCAAGGTGGGCCTGCTTTCCGACGGAGCCGACGACTACCTGGTGAAGCCCTTCCACCCCGCCGAGCTCCTGGCCCGCATCCAGGTGCAGCTGAGGCACAGGGAGGGAAGCGAGGTCCTGAGCGTGGGACGCCTGGAGCTCTACCCCAAGAGGCGGCAGGTCTTCTTCGGGGAGAAGGAGGTGCGGCTTTCCCCCAAGGAGTTTGAACTCCTCCACCTGCTCATGAGCCGCCCAGGACGAGTGTTTCCCCGACAGGAGATCGAGGAAAAGGTCTGGGGCAAACCCTTGGGCCGGGATTCCAACGTCCTGGACGTCCACGTGGCCAACCTCCGGGCCAAGCTGCGGGAGGCCGGGGCCTACGGCTACCTGCGCACGGTGCGGGGCCTGGGGTATGCGGTGCGCCCGGGAAGAGGCGAGGAGGAAACCTAGCCTGGCCCCATGTCCTTCCGGCTTCGGCTTTTCCTCTCCTTCAGCCTCCTCTGGCTCCTCTTTTTGGTGGGGGCCCTGTACCTGGCGGGGCAGGGGGTGGAGCGCGCCCTTAGGGGCCACCTCGAGGCCACCCTCCTGGAGGATGCCAAACGGGCGGCGGAGGCCTACCGCAAGGGGCAGACGGGCGCCCTCCTCACCACCGGGGGCGTTTACCTGCACCTCTATGCGGAGGATGGGGAGGCCCTGGTCCTGACCCAGGAGGCCCATCGCCTTCCCCCTGAGGCCCTGAGGAAAGTGGGGGAGGTCCCCAGGGTCATCTGGCAGGGAGGTTTTGCCGCCGCTTTGGTGCGCACCCCCTTGGGCCTTCTCGCCCTGACCCAGGACACCACCCCCATAGATCTGGCGCAAGAGGCCCTGAGGCGGGCCCTCCTCGAGGCCTTCTTCCTGCTTTTCCCCTTGGGCACGGCCTTGGTCTACCTCACCGCACGGCTCACCGCCAGGCCCCTGGAGGAGGCCGCCAGGGAGATCGCCCGGCGCAACCCCGAGCGCCTGGACCCCGTTCCCCTGAACCTCCCCAAGGACGAGTTCGGCCGCATGGTGGAGGCGGTAAACAGCCTCCTCTTCGCCCTCAAGGAGGCCAAGGAGAAGGAACGGGCCTTCCTGGCCGAGGCCAGCCACGAGCTCCGGACCCCCCTCACCGTGCTCCTGGGCCACCTGGACCGGCTAGGGCGAAACCCCCAAGACCCCGAAGCCCTTGGGACCGCCCGGGCCACCGCAGAGAGGATGCGCCGCCTGGTGGAGGACCTCCTCTCCCTGGCCCGGGGGGAGGCGGAGCGCACCTTGAACCCCCATATCGTGGACCTGAAGACCCTGGCGGAGGAGGCCGCCCAGGAGTACGGGGTGGCCTTCCAAGGGGAGGCCCTAGAGGTCCTCGGGGACCCGGACCGGCTTTTGCAAATGCTCAGAAACCTGATCGCCAACGGGGTACGGGCCGCAGGAAGGGAAGGGGTCTGGGTGCGCCTCCGGCGGGAAGGGGAAAACGCCCTCTTGGAGGTGGAGGACCATGGCCCGGGAATCCCTGAGGACCTCCTTCCCCGCCTCTTTGAGCGCTTCGCCCGGGGACCTGGGGGAGGCACAGGCCTTGGCCTGGCCATCGCCCAGGCCATCGCCAAGGCCCACGGGGGGGAGATCACCGTGGAAAGCCGGCCCGGTCTGACCCTCTTCCGGGTGCGCCTGCCCCTTCTCGAGGAAGAGGCCTAGGATTAGGCCCAAAGGCGAAAGGCATCAAGGGCCGGGTACCCGGTGGAAGGCGTTGAGGAAAAGGGGAAGGGCCTGGGCTCGGGCCTCCTGCTCCCTCAGCGCCTCCTCAAAGGCCAGGGGGTCCATGAGGAGATGGGGTAGCCTGAGCCAGCCCAGGTAGTACTCCCCTGCCTGCCCCGGATAGGCCAGGCGGGCCTGCTCCTCGGGAAATAGCAGGGCCTCGAAGGCCAAAGGGGAGGCCCAAAAGGGGGCGTGGGCGGTGCGCTTGAGGAACTCCTTGAGCTTTAAGGGGTTGCTGAAGAAGCCATACCGCAGGCGCTCATCCAGGCTTTCCAAGCGGCCCATCCATCCCTTCTGGACAAGCTCCATCCGCTTAAGGCGAAGCCGGGCATACTGGGCCAAAGAGAGCACCTCCCGGGAAAGCCCCAGGGCCACCAGGAGCCTCGAGGCCACCACGTAATCCTGGTATTCCCGGTAGGGATCCACAGGTCCAGGATGCCACGGGCAAAGGGATAGGATGGTGGTATGGATCGCAAGGGATGGGTCATGCGGGCGGTGGAGGCGTTGCGCTTTGCCACCTTCAAGGAGATCCAGCGCTACCTGGACGAAGAGGGGGAAGCTTTCTCCAAAAAGGAGCTGGAGGACACCCTGAAGGCCCTGGTGGCGGAGGGAAGGCTGGAGGAAAAAGAGGGCACCTACCGCCTGGCCCGCAAGAAGGGAGGCGGAGAGGCCTTTGAGAAACTCTTCGGAGACTAGCCCGGAAAGGGTGGGGGGCCTTAGCGGGAGTAGTTGGGGGCCTCCTTGATGACCACCACGTCGTGGGGGTGGCTTTCGATGAGGCCCGCCATGGTCATGCGCACGAAGCGGGCTTTTTGCCGGAAGGTTTCTATGTCGGGGGCCCCCACATAGCCCATGGCGCTCCTCAGCCCCCCCACGATCTGGTAGAGGACGTCGGCCACGGGGCCCTTGTAGGGCACCATGCCCTCGATCCCTTCGGGCACCAGCTTCTTGGCCTCGGTCTCCCCTCCCCTGCCCGGCTCCTGGAAGTAGCGGTCGGCGGAGCCCTGCTTCATGGCCCCCAAGGAGCCCATCCCCCGGTAGAGCTTGTAGCGGCGCCCGTCCTTCAGCACCTCCTCCCCTGGGGCCTCGTCCGTGCCCGCCAGCATGCTTCCCAGCATCACCGAATGGGCCCCCGCCGCCAGGGCCTTGGCCACATCGCCGGTGTACTTGATGCCCCCATCGGCGATGACGGGCACATCCAGGTCCTTTACCCCCGCCACCGCCTCGAGGATGGCGGAGATCTGCGGCACCCCCACCCCGGTCACCACCCGGGTGGTGCAGATGGAGCCAGGGCCAATGCCCACCTTCACGGCATCCGCCCCCCGTTCCGCCAGGGCCCTGGCCCCTTCCCGGGTGGCCACGTTGCCGGCAATGACCTCCACCTTGTCCCCGAAGGTCTCCTTCAGGTAGGTGAGGGCCTCGAGGATCCCCTTGGAGTGCCCGTGGGCCGAGTCCAGAACCAGGACGTCCACCCCCGCCTCCACCAAAGCGGCCGCCCGCTCGGGTAGGTCGCGGCTCGCCCCCACCGCCGCCCCCACCAAAAGCCGGCCCAGGCGGTCCTTGGCCGCGTTGGGGTACTGCTTGCGCTTCACGATGTCCTTTAGGGTGAGAAGCCCCTTGAGCCTACCCATTTCGTCCACCAGGGGAAGCTTCTCCACCTTGTGCTTGCGCAGGATCTCCTCCGCCTCCTCCAGGGTGGTGCCGGGGGGAGCGGTGATGAGGCGCTCCAAAGGGGTCATGACCTCGGTGACGGGTCGCTTCAGGTTGCGTTCAAAGCGCAGGTCGCGGTTGGTCACCAAGCCCAGGAGCTTCCCGTAGAGGTCCACCACGGGAAGCCCTCCGATGCGGTACTCCCGCATGAGGCGCTCGGCGTCCTCGAGGGTGGCGGTGGGGGGCAGGGTGACGGGATCCTGGATCATCCCCGCCTCCGAGCGCTTCACCTTGCGCACCATGCCGGCCTGGGCCTCTATGGAGAGGTTCTTGTGGATGACCCCTAGCCCCCCTTCCCGGGCCATGGCGATGGCCATCTCCGCCTCGGTCACCGTGTCCATGGCCGCAGAGAGGATGGGGATGTTAAGGTGAAGCTTCTTGGTGAGCCGCGTCCGCACCGATACCTCCCGGGGTAGCACTTCCGAGTACCCGGGGAGGAGGAGCACGTCGTCAAAAGTGAGGCCTTCGTAGAGGATCTTACCCTCGTACATGTTCTTCAGGCTATACGCCCCCCTGACCTTGCGTCTAGGGCCAAGACCCCGAAGTCCACCCCACGCAAAAGTCGCATTCCCTCGGAGATCCACTTTAGTTTATCCAGATACCAAATTAGTGCACGGAGCGCCACGAATCCCCTCGGGAAAGCTGGCCTCCCGGTGGAAGACCTCGAGCGCGTCCTGAGGATCTTCTCCGCCCTGGCCGAGGCCACTCCCCTGCGCATCGCTTTAGGTCTTCTGGAAGGAGAGGAAAGCGTAGGCCGCTTGACCCAGCGCTTACAACTTCCCCAGAGCACCACCTCGAGGCACCTGGCGGTTTTGCGGGGAGCGGGGGTGGCGGCTGCCCGCCGGCAGGGCACCCAGGTGTTTTACCGCCTCAAAAGCCATGTTGCGGACCTCCTCATCCAAGCCTTCGCCCACGCCAAGCACCAACGCCTGGGCCTCCCGGACCACGGAGCCTAGCCATGGGTACCCTTTCCCGCCTTCTCCAGAGCCTGCGTAACCCCCTCTTTGCCCGCCTGTACGCCGCCCAGACCACCAGCCTTCTAGGCGATGCCTTCACCTGGGTCGCCCTGGCCCTTCTGGCCCTTGAGGTGAGTGGGGCAAAGTCGGCAAGCATCCTGGCCGGGGCCCTCACCCTGCGGGTCACAGCCTCCGTCCTTCTCCCCCCATGGGCTGGGATCCTGGCGAACCGGGTGGACCGGAGGAGGCTGATGGTAGGCGCGGACCTGGGGCGAACGGGAGGGGTAGGGCTTATGCCCTGGGTAGGCGAGGTATGGCAGATCTACACCCTGATGTTCCTCCTCAACGCCCTCACCGCCTTCTTCACCCCCGTCTACCAGGCAGCGCTGCCCCAGGTGATGAAACAGAAAGACTATGCCCAGGCCATTGCCCTATCCGGAGCCACCTACGAGGTTCTGGGAGTGCTGGGCCCCGGGATAGCCGGGGCCCTGGCGGGCCTCCTCGGAGCACGGAACCTTTTCCTGCTAAACGGGGTAACCTTTATGTTCTCCGCCCTGCTCATCCTTACCCTACCGGTAAGCCTCCGGGTGGAGCGGGGAAAAGCCCACGCCAACCCCGTAGGGGATGTTCGGGAGGGAACCCTTTGGTTGTGGCGGGATGGCCCCATGCGCTACGCCCTGCTCCTAGAGCTTTCGGCCGCGGTGTCCGGGGCCCTGGTATTGGTGGGCACCGTGGGTTTGGTTCGGGGAAAGTTAGGGCTAGACGCGTTGGAATACGGCTGGACTATGGCTGGCTTTGGCATTGGGGCCACCTTGGCTGCTTTGTCCATGGGCGCTTGGGAAAACCGCATCCCCCGTACCACCTTTGTCTTCTTAGGTGCTATGGTTTCCAGCCTGGCAGTCCTGCCCGCTGACTGGGCCTCCCTGAACCTGCTCCTTTTCCTCTGGATTCTGGCTGGCGCAGGCCAAAACTGGGTTAACCTGCCCACACAAGCCCTGATCGCTGACCGTACCCCTGAGGTCCTCCAGGGGCGGGTTTACGGAGCCCACTTTGCCTGGAGCCACCTCTGGTGGGTTCTGGCCTATCCCGTTGCGGGGTGGTTGGGAACCCACTTCCCTGAGAGATCCTTCCTCTACGGCGGTCTCATGGCCCTTGGCCTTCTTTTGGGGGTGGAGCTTCTCTTTCGATCTTGGAAAAGACCAAGGTGAGGGGTAGGCTTCGTAAGCTAACGAACGCTCCAGGGAGTGCTTCAAAAAGAACCCCCGGGAACCTTCCCGGGGGACCTTCCTTGGTGGGCGATGGTGGACTTGAACCACCGACCTCACGCTTATCAGGCGTGCGCTCTGACCAGCTGAGCTAATCGCCCCCGCACGCAAAGAACAGCTTAGCCAGGAGTCCGCCTCCCGTCAAGATGACCGCCGATTTCCCTCACCCCCTCTTGACAGGGTGCGAGGTGTCTGGTACTTTTTTCTTTGCGCTGCCTGAAGGGGCGGCGGGGGATCTTGAAAGCTGGGGTGGAGGAATAGGTGAGTCAAGGCCGTGTGGAGCGGTCTTGGAGGGTCAAGATGCTAAGGGCCCACGGTGGATGCCTTGGCCCCCGAGCCGATGAAGGACGTGGCTACCTGCGATAAGCCAGGGGGAGCCGGTAGCGGGCGTTGATCCCTGGATGTCCGAATGGGGGAACCCGGCCCGTGGGAACACGGGTCACCGCCCTTAGGGGCGGGGGGAACCTGGGGAACTGAAACATCTCAGTACCCAGAAGTCTGGTACTTTTTTCTTTGCGCTGCCTGAAGGGGCGGCGGGGGATCTTGAAAGCTGGGGTGGAGGAATAGGTGAGTCAAGGCCGTGTGGAGCGGTCTTGGAGGGTCAAGATGCTAAGGGCCCACGGTGGATGCCTTGGCACCCGAGCCGATGAAGGACGTGGCTACCTGCGATAAGCCAGGGGGAGCCGGTAGCGGGCGTTGATCCCTGGATGTCCGAATGGGGGAACCCGGCCCGTGGGAACACGGGTCACCGCCCTTAGGGGCGGGGGGAACCTGGGGAACTGAAACATCTCAGTACCCAGAGGAGAGGAAAGCGAAAGCGACTCCCTGAGTAGCGGCGAGCGAAAGGGGAAGAGCCTAAACCGTCCGGCTTGTCCGGGCGGGGTCGTGGGGCCCTCGGATACCGAATCCCTAGCCTAGCCGAAGCTGTCTGGGAAGCAGCGCCAGAGAAGGTGAAAGCCCTGTAGGCGAAAGGTGAGGGGATAGGTGAGGGTACCCGAGTACCCCGTGGTTCGTGGAGCCATGGGGGAATCTGGGCGGACCACCGCCTAAGGCTAAGTACTCCGGGTGACCGATAGTGAACCAGTACCGTGAGGGAAAGGTGAAAAGAACCCCGGGAGGGGAGTGAAATAGAGCCTGAAACCGTGGGCTTACAAGCAGTCGCGGCCCCTAAAGGGGTTGCGGCGTGCCTATTGAAGCATGAGCCGGCGACTCACGGTCGTGGGCGAGCTTAAGCCGTGGAGGCGTAGGCGTAGGGAAACCGAGTCCGAAGAGGGCGAAAGCGGGCCGCGTGCGGCCCGCGCAGTCCGCGGCCGTGGACCCGAAACCGGGTGAGCTAGCCCTGGCCAGGGTGAAGCTGGGGTGAAGCCCAGTGGAGGCCCGAACCGGTGGGGGATGCAAACCCCTCGGATGAGCTGGGGTTAGGAGTGAAAAGCTAACCGAACCCGGAGATAGCTGGTTCTCCCCGAAATGACTTTAGGGTCAGCCTCAGGTGCTGACTGGGGCCTGTAGAGCACTGATAGGGCTAGGGGGCCCACCAGCCTACCAAACCCTGTCAAACTCCGAAGGGTCCCAGGTGGAGCCTGGGAGTGAGGGCGCGAGCGATAACGTCCGCGTCCAAGCGCGGGAACAACCGAGACCGCCAGCTAAGGCCCCGAAGTCTGGGCTAAGTGGGAAAGGATGTGGCGTCGCTGAGACAGCCAGGAGGTTGGCTTAGAAGCAGCCATCCTTTAAAGAGTGCGTAATAGCTCACTGGTCGAGCGGCGCTGCGCCGAAAATGATCGGGGCTCAAGCCCAGCGCCGAAGCTGCGGGTCTGGGGGGTGATCCCTCAGGCGGTAGGGGAGCGTTCCCGATGCCGACGAAGGTCGTCCGCGAGGGCGGCTGGAGGTAAGGGAAGTGCGAATGCCGGCATGAGTAACGATAAACAGGGTGAGAATCCCTGTCGCCGTAAGCCCAAGGGTTCCTACGCCATGGTCGTCAGCGTAGGGTTAGGCGGGACCTAAGGTGAGGCCGAAAGGCGTAGCCGAAGGGCAGCCGGTTAATATTCCGGCCCTTCCCATGGGTGCGATGGGGGGACGCTCTAGGCTAGGGGGACCGGAGCCATGGACGAGCCCGGCCAGAAGCGCAGGGTGGGAGGTAGGCAAATCCGCCTCCCGCGAGCTCTGCGTGGTGGGGAAGCCCGTGAGGGTG
>NZ_JAKEDU010000017.1:0-193 GCF_021462405.1 Thermus tengchongensis
AGGAGCTCCCGGTCCCCCTGCAGCACCAACCACCGCCCCTCTACCGCCTCCATCAAGGCCTCCAGGTCCGCAAAGTACCGGTTCGCCACCGCCTCGTTCACCAAAGGCCACACCCGTTCCACCGGCTGCAGCTCCGGGGAGTAGGGAGGCAAAAACACCAGCCGAACCCCCTCCGGCACCTCCACCCTCGGGG
>NZ_JAKEDU010000017.1:423-21514 GCF_021462405.1 Thermus tengchongensis
CCCGCCGGTACACCGGCTTCAGCCCCATCCGGTGCTCATCGTAGGCAAATACCCTCACCCTTCGCCCCGCTGCCCGGGCCGCCGCCACCTCTTGGCGGAGTTTTTTTTGAACGCCTCCTGTGCCTCCCTCTCCGCCTTCCGGTGCACCGGGCGCGGCACCCTCAGGGCAAACCCCGCCTCGTGCAACAGGCGGTAGATGGGGTTCAAGGACAACCGCTTCCCCAAATGTTCCGCCACCCACCGCTGCAGCTTGGGCCCCGTCCACAGGCCGCCGTCGGGAGGGGGACCCTCTAGGGCCTGCAGCACCCTCAGGGTCTCCTCCGGGGTGAGCTTGGGCCGGGCTCCGGGGTTGGAGTGCCGCCCATCCTGCAAGGCTTCGGGGCCCAGGAGGTTGTACCGGCGCACGGTGGCGTGTACCCAACGGGGAGTCTGGAGGGTGATGCGGGCGATCTCCTTNGGCCCCGTCCACAGGCCGCCGTCGGGAGGGGGACCCTCTAGGGCCTGCAGCACCCTCAGGGTCTCCTCCGGGGTGAGCTTGGGCCGGGCTCCGGGGTTGGAGTGCCGCCCATCCTGCAAGGCTTCGGGGCCCAGGAGGTTGTACCGGCGCACGGTGGCGTGTACCCAACGGGGAGTCTGGAGGGTGATGCGGGCGATCTCCTTGGCGGAGAGGCCCTTGGCCGCGTGGTAGACGGCTTGGAAGCGGGTCTTTTCCACCGGGTCCTTGGCCTTTTTGTACCTCCGCTCCAGTTCCCTCAGGGTCAGGTGCCGGGCTACCTGGGGCATGGAAGAAGGATACTACAAAAAAGGGTATGAAGCTTTGGATTTTAATCCGAGGAGCCGTTTTGCTTGCTTCTCTTCCAAAGATAGGCCCGGGCTGGCCTGCCCGGTTGGCCGTACACCGGGAGGGCCTCCGCTCTCCCTTCCTGTACCAGCCGCTGCAGGTAGCGCCAAGCGCTCACCCGGGAAAGGCCCAGGCTTCGAGCCACTTCTTCGGCGGTGAGCGCTCCTTCGGCCGAGGCCAGGACGCTGACGATTCTCTCCAAGGTAATGGGGTCCACGCCTTTGCCTGTGCGGCGCCGTGCCAAGAGGCGGTCCAGATCCTCCTGTGAAACCTCCTCTTTCTGGGTCAAGGAGCGGAAGGCGCGGTAGCGGGCCAAGGCCTCCTGGAACCTTGACCGGGTGAAGGGTTTGATGAGGTAGTCCATGGCCCCGCCAAGGAGTGCTCGCTCCACGGTGGGGACGTCCTTGGCGGCAGTTATGATCACGGTGTAGATCCCCTCGAGTGCCGGCAATAGGTCAAGGCCGTGGCCGTCCGGGAGATAGAGGTCCAGGATCACCAAGTCCAAGGGTTCCTGTAGAGCCTCTAGGAACTCAAGAGCCTCCCACGCGCCCTGGACTACGGCCACCACCGCGAACCCCTCCGCTTCTAGGAAGGCCCTGTGAAGGGAGGCCACCCGGGGGTCATCTTCTACAATTAGGGCCCGGTTCATGACGCCCTCGGGATATGGGCATAGAAAACCGTAAATCCGCCCTCCTTATAGTAGCCCAGCCGCCCGCCATAGGCCTCCACTTGGGATCGAGCCAAGGCCAGGCCGTACCCGCGGTGGCTCCCCTTGGCGCTCACCCCAAGCGAGAAGAGGGAGTTCTCCAGGAATTGCGGTACCCCAGGCCCGTTGTCCCGGACCTCTACCCAAAGCCCGTTCATTTCACGGAAGGCCAGGAGCACGTGGGCTTCCGGCAAGCCCTGGACGGCCTCTAGGGCGTTTTCCAAAAGTTGCCCCAACACGAGGGTGAGGACCTCAGAAAGCGGCGCGTAGCTAGCGGGTAAGGAGCCTTCCACTTCCAACCGCACGCCCAGCTCGTGGGCTCGGCGCAGCTTGCCCAGAACCAAGGCCGCCACCATGGGAAGTTCCAGCCTGGAAAGGAGGTTCTCCAGATGGTTTTCCGCGGCCACCTCTCCCCGAACGAGCCGGAGGGCTTCCTCGGACTTCCCCAACTCCAGCAGCCCACCGATGACGTGAAGGAGGTTGCGAAACTCGTGGGCCTGCGCCCGAAGCAGGTCCAGGTGGCGACGGCTTTGGGTGAGGGATTCCGCCAGGCGTAGCAGCCGCCCCAGGTCCTGCACCACGACCACCTGATAGCGTCCCGCTTCCAGGATACGGACGCGGGCCGGTTTCCGGTTGGGTAAGGAGAGGTCCATCTCGCCCCGGCCCTTGCGGGCAATCTCCTTCAGCCCTGGCCAGACCCGAGCCAGAGGCAACGGCGGAAGGGCGCCCTCCGGGAGGTTCAAGAGTTGCAAGGCCCGCGCGTTGAAGCGCACCACGGCTTCGCCCTCGAGGACCAAGACGCCCTCGTCCAGGGCCTCCAGGGCCGCCCCCAGGATGTCCAGCGTCCGCCGAGCGCCGTCCAGGTCTAGACCCAGGCCTCGCCGGACCTCACCCCTTAGCCTCTGGAGGGCCCATAGACTCGTCCCTAGAACCATCGCGAGAGCGGGCCACCAGGAGGGGAGGAAAAGGGGGGCTGTGCGCTCCACCTCCAACGCTTCCCCGCCTAAGGGTACGGACGCCACGGCCCGCAGCCTTCCTCCCTGGAGGCCAAGGGTCTGGGCACCTTCTCCCATAAGGGGAAGGAAGCTCTCGGGCCTCCGGGTCCGCCGTACCCCCGGAAGGTCCCCGCCTCCTGGCTCCCGGAGGTGATCTGCGAGGGCTTGCGCCTCCTGCAAAAGCACCTGCCCCAAGTGGCGGTTGGCCTCTACGACCGCGTAGCCCCAAAGGAGGACAGCTAGCCCCACCATGGGGGGAAGCAACGCCCGGATCACAGGGGCATTATGGCCTCATTCGGGGAACGCCAGGGCCTCCTCCGGTTCAAACACCACCCGGACCCGCGGCCCGCTGAGGGGCTTAGGGGTAGAGAAGCGCACCAGAGCCTCCCCCACGCGAAGCCATTGCTCGTAGGCTGCGCCGAGGTAAAGGCTATGGGCAAGCTCCCCCTCTATGCCGTTGACCTCTCCATGCTCGGCTGGTCGCAGGGATTCGGGCCGGAGCACTAGTTTCGCCAACCGCCCGGGGGTTAAGGGGCCCATGGCCCGGGCGCGCACCGGGAACCCGGCCAGCTCCAGGCGGGCAAACCCTTCCTCGAGGCCAAGGACCACGGCCTCCAGCACGTTGGGGTTGCCCAAGAAGTCCGCCACGAAGAGGCTTTTGGGGTGGCGGTAGAGCTCTTCCGGGCTGCCCACTTGCTCCAGGCGGCCTTCGTGGAGAAGGGCGATGCGGTCGGCGATGGCCATGGCCTCCCCTTGGTCGTGGGTGACAAAGAGGGCCGCCTTCCCCGTGGCTTTGAGGGTTTCCCGCAACCACACCCGGGCCTGGTCTCGCAGCTTGGCGTCCAGGTTGGAAAGGGGTTCGTCCAAGAGCAAGAGGGCGGGCTCATAGGCCAGGGCCCGGGCTAGGGATACCCGTTGTTGCTGCCCCCCCGAAAGCTCCCCCGGATAGCGGCCCTCCAGGCCGGCGAGCCCTAGCCTATCCAAAAGGGAAAGCACCCGCTCCCGCACCCGCTCTTCTGGGAGCCGCCGCAGCCGGAGTCCGTAGGCCACATTCTCGAACACCGTGCGGTGCGGCCAGAGGGCATAGGACTGGAAGACCAAGCCCAGGTTGCGGCGCTCAGGGGGGAGGAATAGACCCCGTTGCCCGTCGAAGAAGGTCTGAGGACCCAGGGTGATCCTTCCGGCGGTGGGACGCACCAGACCCGCTACGGCACGCAACAAGGTGGTCTTGCCTGACCCTGAGGGGCCCAGCAGGGCGACCACCTCCCCAGGGGCCACGTTGAGGCTGACCCCCTTGAGGATCCTGTTCTCTCCCAGAGAAACTTCCAGGGCTTCCACCACCAGAGGTTGGGTGGCGGTATCGACCGGGCCTAAGGGTTCGAACTGGGTGTTTTGGCTTCGCATCGACGTCCCCCCTCGCTAAAGCCCCTGAGGTCGAACTCCCAGGCGGTTTGCCAGGACGAACACCGCGCTCACTATGACCACCTGCACCGTGGCCAAGGCGGCGATGATCTCCACGGCCCCGGTGCCCCACAGGGCCACGATCTGGGCCCCGAGCACCTCGGTGCCCGCGGTGAGCAGGTAGACGCCCGTGGAGTACTCGCGAACGAACTGGATGAAGAGCAGGAACCACGCGGCCAGGATCCCTCCTCGCAACAGGGGTAGTGTGCCTGTTAGAAAAGCCCGCACCGGGGTGGCCCCGGCCACCCGCCCCGCCTCCTCCATCTCTCGGCCCACCTGGAGGAGGGCTGCGGTCAGGAGGCGGACCCCATAGGGCATCCACACCACCGTATAGGCCAGGATGAGGCTAAGGAGGGTTCCGCGGATGGGGGATAGGGGTTTGACGAAAAGGAAGAGCCAGAGAAAGGCTAGGCCCATCACCAGTCCCGGTACCGCCCGCGGGATTCCCGAGAGGTAGTCAAGGATGCGCCCCCAGCCCTGGCCCCGCTGGATCCCGAGGGCGACGAGGAGGTAGAGGCCGAGGGCCAGGACGCCGCCGAACGCGCTCACCAACAGCGTGTTGGTCACCGCCCGGCTGAGGTTGGGCAATTTGAAAATTTCTCCGTAGTGGGCCAGGGTGAGGACCTCTCGCAGCTCCACTCCCGGTCCCCAGCTCACGACCAAGCTGCGGAAGACCACTCCAAGGACAGGCAAGACTACCGCCACCAGGAGGTAGAGGGCTAGAAGGGTTGCCCACACCCACCGAAGCCTTCCCAAGGAAAGCCGCTCCGTCCGGTATCCCCGCGTGCCGATGGCCACGTAACGGCCCTCCATTCTGCCCAGGAGGTAGCGTTGCAGGACAACCAAACTTAGGGCGATGATCACGATGGCCATGCTCACGGCCGCCATCAGGTGGTACGCGGAGGAGCCGGTGATGGCGGTAATGCGGTACAGGTAGGTGGTGACCACCATGATGCCCTTAGCGTCCCCCAGCACCAAGGGGAGGCCGAAGAGCTCAAAGCCCAGGAGCAACATGAGGATGGCGCTGTAAATCAGGGCGGGCCGCACTAAGGGTAGGGTAACGCTGACCGCCACCTGGAACGGTCGGGCCCCGGCTACGCGCGCTGCTTCCTCCAAGGAGGCGTCCACGTTCTGGATGGTGCTGGCCACGTAAAGGTACACGTAGGGCACGTGGGTGAGGCCGGCGATGATGGCGATGGCGGGGAGGGTGTAGATGGACCAGGGCACCTGGCCAAAGAGCCCTTCCACGAGGCTGGAAACGAAGCCAGCGGGACCGAAGGCCACGATGAAGCCGATACCCAGGATGATGGCCGAGATGAAGATGGGGGCCAGCAGAAGGAGTTCAAAGAGCCGGGCAAAGGGCAGGTCGGTCTTGACCACCAAGAAGGCAAAGAGGCTTCCTAAGGGTACGGCCACGCCCACCATGCCTAGGCCGATCAGGAAGGAGTTCTTGAGGGCCTCGAAAAAGTAGGGGTCCTGGAAGATGTACCGGTAGGCCTCGAGGGCCAGGCGCTTGGTGGGCGCGAAGAAGGGGGCGGTGAGCAGGCTCTGGTAGAGGAGGATGCCGATGGGGGAGAGGACCGCCAGGGCTACGGCCGCCGTGAGAAGCGCCGTGGCCTGAACTCTTGGAAAGGGACGGCCTCGAGGCCTCACCCTCTACCTCCCTACTGGCCGCGGATGGCCTGGCGCCAGAAGGTGAGGAAGCGCAGGCGCTCGGCGGGCTCCAAGTTCTTGAGGATTTCCTGGGATACAGGGAGGGGGAAAACCTTGTCCTTGCTCCCCACGGCGCGGTAGAGGGCTTGCGGCGTGGCCTCGCCCACAACGGTTTCCCTCCGGGCATGGATGAGGGCGGTGTAGGCCATTAGGTTCTGCCCCCGGAGGGAGAGGAGGTAGTCCAGAAAGAGCTTCGCGGCGTTGGGGTGGGCGGCCCGCTTGCTGATGAAGACCACCCGCTGGATGGCGATGGTGCCGTCCCTGAGGTAGGCGATGCCCAGGTCCTTCACGGTACGTTGCCGCAGAAGGGCGTAAGAGCCGAAGAAGCCATAGGCCAGGTAGTGCTCCCCGGAGATCACCTTTTCAAAGGCGGCCCCCGTGGAAGAGTAAAGGGCAGCTTGGGCCCGGCCGAAGGCCCTCGCGAGCTCCTGGAAGGCAGGGAAGCGGTCATAGTCCGCCTTCAAGAAGGTGAAGCCCACGGCGCTTCGCTCCGGATCCCAGGTGGCCACCCGGCCGCGCATTTTGGGGTCCTGCAGGAACCGGGCCAGACCCTCCCGGGTGGTGGGCACCTCCTCCGGTTTGAGGAAGCGCTTGTTGTAGACCACCACTGCGGGCTCGAGGGTAACCCCGTAGGCTAGGTTCCCGAGCCGAGCGTTGGCGGGCCAGTTCTTGGCCTCAGGGGAGTCGTAGGCCAGGGCGTACCCCTCGCTGGCCAACTTCACCTGGAGCTCCATGGCGCTGGACCAGAGGAGGTCGGCGCTACGCGCTCCGGCCGCCGTTTCGCTCACGAATCGGTCGTAGATTTGCTGCGTTCCAAGGTCGTTGTACTCCACTTGGATGAAGGGGTAGAGGCGGCGGAAGTCGTCTAGAAGCGCCTGTGCGCTGGCCTGGTCTGTGGAGGAGTAGATGATTAGGCGGCCCTCCTTCCGGGCCGCATCCACCACCGCCGGGTCCGAGGCGGGCAGGCTTTGTTGTGCCAAGGCTACCCCTGCTACAATGGCCCAAACCCATACCGCAGTCTTTCTCATGTTATCCCCCCTTTGGCTCCAAGGGCCAATATAGGGCCTGGGCCTTGCGGGGGCAAGGTTCCGTTCATTGCGTTCCCAAGTGTGCCCGGCAGCACAAGCGAGGCGGAGCAACCCCGGCCGCTTCCTCCCCTGCGAGCGGATCCAGGGTAGCCTCCGGCTACCCTGGCCCAGAGGGGCTGGCGGGGTGAGCCGATCCCTTCTAGCCAATGGCGGGAAAACGGCCCCTTCTGGTGTCAAGAGGGCCGCCGGCTAGGGCCGGTATGTCTGCCAAAGCAACTCCATGGTGGACAGACGGCTTTCCGGTATGAGATCGTAGGCCACGATGTTGTGGGCCCTAAGCAGGGTCTTCTCCCCGATGTCCAACACCGAAAGGCCGCAGGGATGCACCTCAAGGCCCAGTAGCCGCCTCTCCCCGGTGAGGGCGTAGGAAACCAGGGCCCGGATGACCCCACCGTGTACCACCAGGAGCAGGGTGTCCCAGGAACGGCTCAAGAGCCGCTCGTAAGCAGGGATGACCCGGTCAAAAAAGGCTTCGTAGGTTTCCCCGCCGAGAAAGCGCTCGGAGAGATCGCGCGGGTGGAAGGCCTCCTTGAAGGCCCTCTCCGGGTCGGGAAGGTCCCTTAGACGACCTGGGCGGATCTCCTTGAACTCGGGCCAAGCCTCCACGGGTATGGAGCGGCCCTTAAGGACGATCTCCGCTGTTTCCCTCGTGCGCGGCAAGCCGCTATGGACGGCAAGATCCAGGGGCACCCCCTTAAGCAATTGGGCCACGGCCTCCGCCTGCGCCCTTCCCCTTAGGGTGAGCCCCACCCCCTCGGGGGGAATCGGCTGGCCCTGGGGAAAGTAATCCACTTCCCCATGGCGGAGCAGCAGCAAGCGCCGCCTCATGGGTAGCGCTCCAGGTACCGGGGACTCGCCAGCAGGAGCTTCCGCCTCACATGGGCCTTCAGGAAGGCTTGGGTACCTGAGGGAGCCTCCCCGTCCCTGATCCTCTGAGCCAGGGCCCTGAGGAGATCCTCGCGGTCACCCGCCATACCCAGAAGATCCCTCAGCTCCCTGTGGTCCTCCTCCCTGAGGGCCGGCCCCAAGGCCACCTCCCTACGGGCGATGGCCAGGGCGTTGAGGGCCACTAGGGTTTGAAAGCGAAGCCGGGGATCCTGGATCCCTGGCAGGACCTCCCGCTCCAAGAACTCCCCTACGGCTTCAAGGATCTCGTCCAGGGTAGGCCTATCCACCGCTCTCCTCCAGCAAGGCAAGCACCTCGTACTCCATTTCCGCCGCCAACCGCCCCAGTATAGCCAGCTCCACGCTCCGCTCCACGCCGCTTAGGTGCCTGCGGGCCTGCTTTAAGGCCCCAAGCCCCCAGCGCACGTTGCCCAGCACCTCCCACCAGAAGAGCTCTTCCAGGCTTACGTCCCCTCCAGTCAAGGCGTTGTAGGCTTCCAGAAAGGACTCGACCTCCCCGATCCCGCCGAGCCGTTTGCCATCTTCCCCGAAGCGCCAGGCCCGCACCAGGGGCCAGGCCAGGTCCTCCCTTGGGTCTCCGATATGGGCGAACTCCCAGTCCAGAACGGCCACCAGCCCTTCCTGGTCCACCATGAGGTTGCCGATGCGGAAATCCCCGTGGACCAGCACCGGGGGCCGGGAACGGGGGGGATGTTCCCTTAGCCACCGCAAGGCCCACTCCAGGGCGGGGTGGGGTTCCCCCAGCCCGTCCAGATCCCTGTAGGCCAGGGACACCGCCGCCTGCCAGGGCTCGCCCGGCCCAGGCTCGGGAAGGAAGGCCACCTTGTCCAGGGGGATGCGGTGGATCCTGGCCAGCTCCGCCGCCATGGACTGGGGTAGACGGGCCCGGGCGGCGGCGAACTCGGGACGGCGCACCACCCGGGCGCCAATGGTCTCGCCCTCCAGCCTCTCCATGAGGAAGGCCTCCCGGCCCTCGAGGTCGGGGAGGTAAAGGAGAGGGCGGGGCACCTTGACGCCCTCAGCGTGGACCAGGGACAAGAGCCGGAACTCCGCCTCCAGGGAAAGCGTGCCTTCGTAGATGACCCCTCCCCCAGCCCGGCGCAGGAAGAGGGGGTGTACGCCATCCCCCGAGCGGTAGTCCAGGACCCAGGCCTCCTTCGAGGCCCCTCCCGGTACCCGGCGCAAGCCCTGGATCTCTCCAGGGCCATAGAGCTCGGCAAGGGCCTTCTCCAGTGCCTCCTTCATGGCCGCAAGGACTTGAACAGGGCCCTCTTGCCTATGGAGGCCCGGTGGACCTCGCTGGGTCCGTCGTAGATGCGGAAAGGGCGCACCTCCCGGTAGAAGATGGAGAGGGGGATGTCCTCGCTGATCCCCAGTCCCCCGGTGATCTGCACCGCCCGGTCCACGGCCCTCCCCACCGCCTCGGCCACGAACACCTTGGCCATGGAGGCCTCATGCCGGATCCGTTCCCCCCGGTCCAGCTTCCAGGCGGCGTGCCAGACCATGAGCCGGGCGGCGTGGAGCTCCATGTGGCTGTCCGCGATCATGAACTGCACCGCCTGGTGTTCCGCCAGCTTCTTGCCAAAGGAGTCCCGCACGAGGGCGTACTGCTGGGCCAGCTCCGTGGCCCGCACCCCTACTCCCAGCCAGCGCATGCAGTGGGTGAGGCGGGCGGGGTCCAACCTGAGCTCGGCGTACTCGAAGCCCTTTCCCACCTCGCCCAAGACGGCGTCCTCTCCCACCTCGCACCCCTCCAGGACCAGCTCCCCGTGGCCCCCCACGGTCCAGCGGTCCATGGTGGGAATGGTGCGCACCAGTTTAAGGCCGGGGTTCTCCCGGTCCACCAGGAACATGGTGGGTCCCTCCTCCGCCCTGGCCAAGACGATGAAAAAGGCCGCCCCCTCGGCCCCCGTGGTGAACCACTTGCGGCCCTCGAGGACGAAGGCCCGCCCCCGGCGCCTGGCCGTGGTCTTCAAGAGGGTGGGATCCGCCCCTGCCCCCATGGGCTCGGTCATGGCGAAGCCGCTGCGCACAGCCCCCTCCGCCAAGGGGTAGAGGTAGCGTTGCTTTTGCTCGGGGTTCGCCACCTTGTGGAGGAGGTGCATGTTGCCCTCATCGGGGGCCGAGGCGTTTAGGGCCCGGGGGCCCAGGAGGCTTCGCCCCGCCTCCTCCAAGACCACCGCCAGCTGCCGCCAGGAAAGGCCAAGCCCCCCCAGGTCCCGGGGCATGTGGGGGAGGAAGAGGCCCCGGCGCTTGGCCTCGGCCTGGAGTTCCTGAGCGATGGTTTCCAGCCGGTCAAGGTTCCGCGCCGCCTCCTCTTCCCGGGGAATGACCGCCTCCTCCAGGAAGGCCCTCACCCGTTCCCGCAGTGCCTCCGTCTCCCTGTCCAGGCCGAAGTCCATCCCGCACCTCCTTCGGGGCAAAGTGCTTGGTCAGGAAGCGGTGAAAGCGGCGGATCATGCGTTCCTGGCGCTCTATGCTGGCCAGCACCTCCCCCGTTTTGGCCCACATGGCTAGGAGCTCCTCTTCGGAAAGGGGAATCTCCTCCCGCCGCCAGCCTTCCCGGTACGTGCCGTCGGGGTGAAAGATCGCCTTCTTGAGGAGCATGATCTTGCGGATCTCCTCCAGGGTGAAACCCAGCTGGTTGAGATCCTGGATGTCCTGGATGAGGTAAAGGGCGAAGCTGGTGTAGAGCTTCCGTCCCCCGTGGGTCAGGGCCCCGGGCTCCAACAGGCCCAGCTGGGCGTAGTGCTGCAGGATGCGCCGGGACACCCCGGTTTCCCTGGCCAGGTCGCTCAGGGTGTAGAGGGAAGGCAGAGGTGCCTGGGTCACGCCCTCAGGATAACATACCCATGCGCACATCGTACATTCTTGTCCATACTTGACACCCCCTGTACAGGCGGGTATAGTTGTGCCAAAGCTGGGAGGAAAAGATGCAGCCCTACTGGGAGCCCCACGTGGAAACCCTATCCCGAAAGGAGCTAGAGGCCCTCCAGCTTGAGCGCCTGCGCCAGCAGCTGGCAAGGCTTTACCGGGAGAGCTCCTTTTACCGGGAAAAGTGGGCAGGGCTTGACCTGGAGGTCCGCCACCTCGAGGACCTCGCCCGCTTCCCGGTCATCACCAAGGCGGAGCTGAGGGCGGAGCAACAGGCTTTCCCTCCCCTCGGCCGCTACACCGCGGCGGAGGCGTCCGCCTGGAGGGAGTACCACCCCAGCAGCGGCACCACGGGCTACCCCGTGGGCACGGTCTGGACGCAAAGGGATGTGGAGAACATCACCCGGGTGACGGCCCGTATCCTCTACGGGTACGGTCTCCGGCCCGGCGACACCCTGCTCAACGGCTTCAGCTACGGCCTGTGGGTGGCCGGGCTTGCCGTGCACTATGCCGCCAAGGAACTGGGCCTCTTCGTCCTCCCGGTGGGGGCGGGGTACGCGGAGCGCCACCTGGAACTCATGGCACGCTTCCGCCCCAAGGCCCTCACCGCCACCCCTTCCTTTGGGCTTTACCTGGGCGAGGTGCTTCGGGAAAAGGGGGTGGAAAGCCCCTTGCATATAGGGGCCTTTGGCGGGGAGGCGGGAACGGAGAACCCCGCCACCCGCGCCCGGTTGCAGGAAACCCTGGGCCTTAAGGCCTACGACTTCTACGGGCTTGCAGAGATGGGGCCCACCTTCGCTGGGGAGTGCGAGGCACAAGAGGGGCTCCACTTCGCCGAGGACCACTACCTGGTGGAGGTGGTGGACCCGGAGACCCGGGAACCGGTTCCCGAGGGCGAGGTGGGGGTTTTGGTGCTCACCCACCTCACCCGGGAGGCCACCCCCCTGGTGCGTTACTACACCGGGGATCTGGCCCGCCTAACCAGGGAGCGCTGCACCTGTGGCCGCACCCACCTCCGGGCCCTGGGGGGGATCCTGGGCCGGGCCGACGACCTCGTGGTCTACCGGGGCGCGAAGTTTTACCCTTCCCAGGTGGAGGAGGTGGTCCGGGGCTTCCCCGAGCTTAGCAGCGAGTACCGCATCGAGGTGGCAGAGGAAAACGGAGTCGCCCGCGAAGTGGTGGTGGTAGCGGAACTGGCGCAGCCCGGCGAGGTACCGGGCTTGGAGGACGCCCTGCAAAGGCGGCTTAAGGAGGTCTTGGGCGTAACGCCCAAGGTCCGTTTGGAACGGCCCGGCGCCCTGGAACGGACCGCCTTCAAGGCCAAGCGGGTGGTGCGGCATGGCCGGGCGCTTTTCCTAGGGCGGTGGGGAGAGATTCTGCGCCGAGCTCTAAAGACCAGGTTGCGGAGGTTGTTCCCCGCTCCCCGTCAGTCCTTGGAGGAGGTGGATGTCCGAACTTAGGGGAAGGGGTCAGGAAAGGGGGCTTGACAGACTTTGACTATGCGCTCTATTATACGCTCTAGCCAAAGCATAGTTTGGCACTTCTTGGGGAGGGGCCAAGTGGGTGTTGCTCATAGCCTGAAGCGAGAAATCCACTACGGCCGCGAAGTGTTGGTTTATCCGGGAAGGCCAACGCGTTTGGAGCAAATTTTTGATGATACCGCAAGTCGCTTTTCTGACAAAGAAGCTTTGGTTGAACTAGGAGGTCCCCGATTGACTTATGCTGAGACACTAGAGCTTTCAAAAAGCATGGCTTCTTGGCTTCACCAGCGAGGGGTGCGACCTGGTGATAGAATTGCTTTGGCATTAGGTAACACAATTTGGTTTCCCCTTTGGGCCCTGGCTGGGCTTCGTGTAGGTGCGGTAATATTGCCTCTTAATCTCAGACTTTCTCAAGACGAAATTGCTTTTATCTTACAAGATAGTACACCAAAGTTGGTGGTGGTCGCAGAGGAGGCATCTCATCTTTTGCCTGTCTTAGGCGGCTATCCCAAAGTTGATGCGACAGAAGTTCCTAAAGTCTCTAAAGAGAAATTCAGATCTTGGGGAACTTTCTCCGAGGATGAGGCGGCTTTCTTGATCTACACCTCTGGAACCACTGGGCGGCCAAAAGGAGTTATTCTAACGCATTTCAACATTATTCACAGCCTTCTGCACTACCGTGAAGTTTTCGGTACCAGATCTGAGGAGAAAACTTTAATTGCTGTTCCCCTCTTCCATGTAACAGGGCTGATTGGTCAGTTGTGGCATATGTTTCTTTTGGGGGGTACGAGCGTTCTTTTGTCTCGTTATCAAACAGACATCTTTTTGGAGGCGATGGAAAGAGAAGAGATCAGTTTTACCTTTGCTGTTCCTACCATCTATGCGTTTCTCTTGACCAAGGGACTCGCAAATCGTTCCTTATCTTCTTGGCGTCTTGCTGCTTATGGGGGAGCTCCTATGCCCTTGGCGATTTTGCGGGAACTACAGGAGACTTTTCCTAAGCTAGATTTGCGTAATGCCTATGGGGCCACGGAGACAGCAAGTCCAGCTACCCTAATGCCGGTTTCTTTTACGGGTAGGAAGCCCTTATCCGTGGGCAGGCCTGTGCCTGCGGGGGAGATCCGTATAGCTGATCCTGGGCCTGATGGTGTAGGCGAGATCTTGATTAAAGGACCCATGGTAACCCCTGGGTATTACCAAAGGCTCGAGGAAAACCGGAGGTCCTTTACTGAGGAGGGATACTGGCGTTCGGGGGACCTGGGCTATCTGGATCCGGAGGGTTTCCTTTTTGTGGTGGACCGCCTAAAGGAGATGATAAACCGGGCAGGGGAGAAAATTTATAGCCAAGAAGTAGAGAACGTTCTTTACCAGCATCCGGGCGTGCTCGAGGTAGCCGTGGTAGGTATTCCGGACCAAGTCTATGGAGAACGGATCAAAGCCGTGGTGGTTCCTCGTCCAGGCTATGTGCTAACGCCTGATGAACTCCTTCGCTTTGCAGCCGAGCGTTTAGCCTCCTTTAAAGTCCCTGAAGTGGTTGAGTTTAGGGAAGCTTTACCTAGAAACGCTGGAGGGAAAGTCTTAAAGAGCCTCCTACGGGTGGAGGCAAAATAAGGAGGTGAGTGTGGTGAAAGGGCTATGGGCGTTGGTGCTTGTGTTCTTCGGGGTGGTGGCTTGGTCTCAAAGACCCGCAGAGATTAGGGTGGGTATCGTAACCTTTCTCTCTGGTCCTGCTTCTGTATTTGGAATACCTGCTAGAAACGCAGCGGACCTCCTTATAGATCAGTGGAACCGCCAAGGGGGAATTGCTGGAGTTAGGATCCGTCCTATCGTAATTGATGAAGCAGGCGGCGCGGAAAGACAAGTGGCGGAATTTCGTAGGCTAGCTTTGGATGAGCGTGTGGACCTGGTGATCGGTTATATCTCCAGCGCAGACTGCTTAGCTGTAGCTCCAGTAGCTGAAGAGCTTCGCATGCCCACTATCCTTTTTGATTGCGGTACACCCCAGGTATTCGAGGAACGAAGATACACCTACGTTTTCCGCACCGCAGCCCACGCGGCTTTAGACAACGTGGCCGCCGCACTCTACATCCTCAAAACCAACCCGAATGTGCGTACTATTGCCGGCATCAACCAAGACTACGCTTGGGGTCGGGATGCCTGGGAACTCTTCAAGGGCGCAATGCAGGCCCTCAAGCCTGACGTGCGGGTGGTGGGCGAGTTTTGGCCCAGGCTCTACGCAGGGGAGTATTCTACGGAAATTTCTCGTTTACTCTCCTTACGCCCAGACATTATCCATAGCAGCTTCTGGGGGGGTGATTTGATCAGTTTCGTCCGCCAAGGGTTGGGCCGAGGGCTTTTCGGTCGTAGTCGAGTGGTTCTGGTGGCCGGCGAACATATGCTCCAAGAGCTTGGGCGCACCTTACCGAACGGGGTTATCGTGGGTGCCCGAGGAGATCACTGGTTCCTACATCCTACCTCTAGGGATGACCCTGAGCATCGAGCTTTTGTAGAAGAGTACCGTCGCCGCTTTAACCGGTACCCCGTTTATCCCTCCTACCACATGGCCCAGGCTCTTCTCGCCATGCGGGCTGGGTACGAACGGGCCTTGAGGGCCACGGGGGGGCGTTGGCCCACTAAGGAAGAATTTGTCCAGGCTTTAGTGGGCCTGGAAATTAAAACGTTCACAGGCAAAATCCGAATTCGTGAGGATCACCAAGCCATAGAGGATGCCCTTTTTGGCCAGACTGTCCAAACTCCCCAGTATCCTTTCGCCATCTTGGAGCGAATGATCTTATTCCCTGCTTCCATGGTAAATCCCCCGGTAGGAGTTAGGTCCGTAGACTGGGTGCGGACTCTTAGGCCAGAGCTTTTGCGCCAGGTGCCTGATCCGCGATGAGTGGCCTGCTGTTTTTAGCACTACTAGATGGCTTGGTCTACGGTAGCCTCCTTTTCCTGGTAGCCGTGGGCCTAACCATGGTCTATGGGGTTTTGCGAATCCTTAACATTGCCCATGGGAGCTTCTACGCCTTGGGCGCCTATGTGGGGGTGGTCTTAGGACTTTTCGTTACCCAAACACTGGGTAACCCCTGGCTAAGCTATCCTGCTCTCCTACTGGCCGCCGTCTTGGTTGGGGGGGTTCTCGGGCCTTTAGTAGAGCGCTTTGTCCTGCGTTGGGCCTATGCTCGGCCCGAGGTCCTCCAACTCCTCATCACCTTTTCCCTCTTCCTGATTCTGGAGGATGTACAGAAGCTAGTTTTCGGTGTGCAGCCTTACTTTCTGGACGCCCCCTTTCAACTTTTGGGCTCTGCGGAACTTGGAGGGGTGCCCTATGCCCGCTACCAGCTTGTTCTAGTCTTGGTGGCCCTGGGAGTTCTCCTGGGGCTCAGGTTCCTCCTGCGGGGCACGCCCCTGGGCAAGATTCTGGTGGCGGTGGTGGCTGACCGGGAGATGGCCCAGGCCCTGGGGGTCAACGCAGGGCGGGTGTACCTTCTAGCTTTTAGCCTCGGCGTAGGCCTGGCGGCCCTGGGGGGTGCCCTGGCTTCCCCCACGGTCACCATTGCCCCGGGTTTGGGGGCAGAGGTCATCGTCTTGTCCTTCGCTGTGGTAGCTGTGGGGGGACTAGGTCAGATTGAGGGTGCAGCTATAGGGGCATTGCTCATCGGCCTGGGGCGCTCTTTGGCCGTTTACCTCGTTCCTGAGCTAGATGTGGTGGTGCCTTATCTGGTCATGGTCCTCGTCCTTCTTGTCCGGCCGGTGGGGCTTCTGGGCACCGTGGAGGTGCGGCGGATATGAGGCAGGGGTCCCTTCTTCTGCTTCTGATCGCTACCGTCCTCGCATTGCTCCCTCTCTTCTTTCCCTGGCTGGGATTTGTCTTTACCCTGGCCCTGGCCAAGGGACTCGCCGCCCTGGGCATTGCCCTTCTGCTCCGGGGGGGGTTAGTTTCCTTCGGGCACGGCCTGTACTTCGGGGCAGGAGCCTATGCTGTGGCCTTTACCCTTAGGTGGCTTCCCCTGGATACCGTCTGGCTTCTCCTGCTTGCAGTACTGACCGGCTTAGCCCTAGGCCTGCTGGCAGGGCTCTTTCTTAGCCGCTATCGGGGCATTTTCTTCGCCATGCTGAACCTAGCCTTTTCCATGGTCTTCTACGCCCTCTTAGCCAAGTTCTACCACGTTACTGGGGGCACGGACGGAATCCGGGTGCCTACCCCCACCCTGCTTGGTCTCACTCTGGATCGCACCCTGTTTGGCGAAGCTCTCTTTTACCTGGCGCTCCTTCTTACCCTCCTCCTAGGATGGGGCCTGACGCGGTTTCTTCGGACGCCGGTGGGTGAGGCCCTGGCTGCTCTTCGGACCAACGAGGTCCGCTTGGAATACTTGGGAATACCTGTAAGGCGGGTGATTCTCCTGGTTTACGTGATCTCCGCCGGGCTCGCTAGCCTCGGGGGCGGCCTGGCCGGGGTCGCCGTGGGCCACGTTGTACCGGAGCTGGCCTTTTGGGTAACCTCGGGGGAGTTCGTTTACATCGCCATCCTGGGGGGTATAGGCGGTGTGCCAGGGCCTTTCTTGGGTGCTTTAGCCTACGAGCTCATCCGTACCTTTGCCTTTAAGTACCTCGCCTTCACCTGGCAACTTCTCCTGGGGGCAACCATGCTTCTTGTCATCTTCTTCCTACCTGGAGGGCTTTGGACCCTTCTGGGGGAAAGGAGGTTACGTGGAAGGCGCGCCACCGCTCCTTGAGGCCCTGGACCTCCACATTCGCTTTGGCGGCGTAGTAGCTGCCGCGGGGATTAGTCTCCAGGTTTATCCCGGAGAGCTTCTGGCCATCATCGGCCCGAACGGAGCGGGCAAGACCACTTTCCTCAACCTATGCACTGGTTACCTCAGGCCCGAACGGGGACGGGTCCTCCTGGAAGGGAAAGAGATCACCGGGCTCCCTCCGAGGGCTATCGCTCGGATGGGGGTGGCTCGGGCCTTCCAGATTCCCCAGCTCTTCACGGAGCACACTGTGGAGGAGAACCTCCTTCTGGCCTTAGCTGCTCGGAAAGGATTCTGGAAATGGAGCTATCTTCGGGATGACTCCCGTCGCCAACGGGCCCGAGACCTACTCGCTCTTTTGGGATTGGAAAATCTGATCTCAGTTCCGGTTGCCGAGGCTCCTGAAGGGGTGCGAAAGCTTCTGGATGTGGCCATGGCTTTAGCCTTGGAGCCAAAACTCCTTCTTCTAGATGAACCCACCAGCGGAGTTTCCAGCGAGGAGAAGTTCCGGGTGATGGATACCCTAGTCCGGGCTTTGAAGACCCAAGGAGTGACCACGGTTTTCGTGGAGCACGACATGGAGGTGGTACGGCGCTATGCGGACCGAGTAGCGGTTTGGGCTGAAGGCCGTATTCTAGCGGAAGGCAAACCCCAAGAGGTCTTAGCCAACCCCAAAGTTCTGGCCAGTGTGGTGGGGGTAGAGGAATGATCCTCCAGCTACGAGAGGTTCGGGTGACCCTCCAGGGGTTTGAGATTCTCCGGGGCGTGAACCTTCATATAGGGCCTGGGGAAGCAGTAGCCCTCTGGGGGAGGAATGGAGCAGGGAAGACGACCACCTTAAGGGCGATTATGGGGCTTGTGGCCCTGAAGGCGGGGCAGATCCTTTTGGATGGCGCACATTTGGAAAACATTCCTACCCATAGCCGCGCTGCCTTGGGTCTAGGCTATGCTCCAGAGGACCGCAGGCTTATCGGGCATCTCACTGTGGAGGACAACCTACTCCTGCCTGCCTGGGCTCTGCGGCTTTCCTCAGGGGAGGCACGGAGGCGGCTGGAGGAGGTGTATGCGCTTCTCCCAGAGCTTCAGCGCCTGAAGGGTCGCTTGGCCGCTGCTCTTTCCGGGGGGGAAGGCAAGATGGTAGCCTTAGGCCGAGCCCTTATGGTGGGTACGCGAGTAGTGCTGTTGGATGAACCTTTCCAGGGTTTGGCTCCAGCCCTAGCCCAGCGCTACGCAGAAACCCTGGTTCGAGTGCGTCAGGAAAAACGGGAAGTGGCCTTTTTGGTAACCGAGTCTAACCCCAAACTCGTTAAGGGACTTGCCGACAGGTCTTACCACATAGAACGGGGATTTGTGGAGGAGGTGAATGAAGACCGAAGCCGCAGTCCTTTTTGAGATGGGCAAGCCGAGGCCTTACGTGGAGTCCAAGCCCCTCCAGGTCCTAGAGGTGGACCTAGAGGAGCCAGGGCCGGGGGAGGTCCTGGTGGAGGTGAAGGCGGCAGGGCTCTGCCACTCCGACCTCTCAGCCATCGACGGCACCCGCCCCTGGCCCCTTCCCCTGGTCCTGGGCCACGAGGCCGCCGGGGTGGTACGGGCCTTGGGTCCAGGGGTACGGGGCTTGGCGGAGGGGGACCATGTGGTCTTTTCCTTCGTGCCCATGTGCGGCACCTGCCGCTTTTGTGCCCAGGGAAGACCCCACCTCTGCGAGCGGGGAGTCCAGGCCAACCGGGAGGGGAGGCTCCTCACCGGCGCCCGCCGCTTCTCCTTGGAAGGCAAACCTCTCCACCACCATCTTGGGGTGGCGGGCTTTAGCCGGTACACCGTGGCCGCCCAGGAATCCTTGGTCCCTATTCCCCGGGACATTCCCCTGGAGATCGCTGCTCTCTTCGGCTGTGCCGTGGTTACCGGGGTGGGGGCAGTGGTGAACACCGCCCGAGTAGAGGAAGGGGCCAGCGTGGCCATCTTTGGCCTGGGGGGCGTGGGCCTGGCGGCGGTGATGGGGGCGGTCCTGGCCGGGGCCTACCCCATCGTGGCCGTGGACCTCCTGCCCCACAAGCTGGAGCTGGCCCGCTCCCTAGGGGCGACCCACGTCCTGGACGCTCGGGAGGGGGACGCAGCGGAGGCGGTGCGGGAGCTCACGGAGGGCGGGGTGGACTACGCTTTTGAGACCGCTGGCTCGGTGGAGGCCATGCTCCTGGCCTACCGGGCCACGCGGCGGGGCGGGGTGACGGTGACCGTAGGTCTGCCTCATCCCGAGCGGGCCCTGAGCCTGCAAGCGGTGAGCCTGACCGCGGAGGAGAGGACCCTGAAGGGGAGCTACATGGGCTCCTCCAACCCCCGGCGTGACCTGCCCCGGTTTTTGGCCCTTTACCGGGCAGGGAGGTTGCCGGTGGACCGGCTCCTCTCCCGCACCCTGAGGCTTGAAGAGATCAACGAGGGCTTTGAGCGCCTGGCCCAAGGAGAGGTGGTGCGCCAAGTGGTGGTGCCGTAAGGGGGCTCCCTCCGGGATCCCGCGGCCAGCGATAACCTGAGGCAGGAGGGTGGCATGCTCGAGAGCCTGGAGTTTCCCAAGGAAGCCCTGATCGAAGGCCAATGGCGCGTCCTTCCCCGCCGCTTCCCCGTGGTCGCCCCGGCCACGGGGAAGGTGGTGGCCGAGGTGGCGGACTGCGGCCCGGAGGAGGCGGTGGAGGCCCTCGAGGCGGCGGTGGTTGCGCAGCGGTCCTGGTCTCGGGCCACCGCTTACGAGCGGGCGGCGGTGCTTCGGCGCTGGCACGACCTCATCCTGGCCCACGAGGAGCCTCTGGCCCGGCTCATGGCCCTGGAGATGGGCAAGCCCCTGAAGGAGGCCCGCGGGGAGGTGCGCTATGCGGCGGGGTTTGTGGAATGGTACGCGGAGGAGGCCAAGCGGATCTACGGCGAAACCCTCCCCTCCCAGTTCCCCCACAAGCGCATCCTGGTGCGCTACGAACCCGTGGGCCCGGTCTACGGGATCACCCCCTGGAACTTCCCCGCGGCCATGGTGACCCGCAAGGTGGCCCCCGCCCTGGCCGCGGGCAACAGCTTTGTCCTCAAGCCCGCGGAGGAAAGCCCCCTCACCGCCCTTTACCTGGCCCGGCTCTTCCTGGAGGCGGGAGGCCCCCCAGGGGTCTTCCAGGTCCTGCCCACCTCCGACCCCGAGGTCCTTTCCCGGCCCTTCCTGGAGGACGAGCGGGTGCGCAAGCTGACCTTCACCGGGAGCACCCCCGTGGGGCTCAAGCTCTACGGGGAGGCGGCCAAGACCCTGAAGCGGGTCTCCCTGGAGCTCGGGGGCGGGGCCCCGGTCTTGGTCTTCCAGGACGCAGACCTGGAGCGGGCGGTGGCGGAAACCCTCAGGGCCAAGTTCCGCAACATTGGCCAGTCCTGCGTGGCCGCCAATGTGATCCTGGTGGAGGAACCCGTGGCGGAGGCCTTTGCCGAGGCCTACGCCCGGGCGGTGCGGGCCCTTCGGGTAGGGGACCCTCTCCTAGAGGAAACGGACATTGGCCCCCTGGTGAACCGGGCGGCCCTGGAGAAGGTGGAGGGGCACGTGCGGGACGCCCTGGACCGGGGGGCCAGCCTGGTGGTGGGAGGCGAGGCCAAGGGACTCTTTTTCGCCCCCACGGTCCTCCTTGGGGTGAAGCCGGAAAGCCGGATCTTCCAGGAGGAAACCTTCGGCCCCGTGGCCCCCATCGCCACCTTCCAGGACGAGGAGGAGGCCCTCGCCCGGGCCAACGCCCTGCCTTCGGGCCTGGCGGCCTACGTCTTCACCCAAAACCTTTCCCGGGCCTTCCGCGTGGCCGAGGCCCTGGAGTACGGAATCGTGGGGGTGAACGACGGGGTGCCCTCCACCCCCCAGGCACCCTTCGGGGGGGTGAAGCGCTCGGGGCTGGGCCGGGAGGGGGGCCGTTGGGGTCTGGAGGAATATCTAGAGGTGAAGTACATCTCCTTAGGGCTTTGAGCCCCTGCCGGTGGGGCTGGCCTAGTCAATCGCCTTATATTCCACATTCCGCACTCCTCTCACTCCAGGAGGTAATATCGCTCCACCCCCAAGAGGCGCACCACCCGCTCGTGATGGGGCTTGAGTTTAGCACCGCCAGCCGCCCTTCCAGGACCACCAGACGCAACCAGGTCACGGGCGTAGCCCGTATCTCGCAGAAGAGCGGGAACACCCACCGCAAGGTGGGCCTCGCCGTGGGCTTCCCCTTCTGGTCCGGCACCCCCTCCTCCTCAAGCCTCCGCCGCAGCTCCCACTCCCCC
>NZ_JAKEDU010000018.1 GCF_021462405.1 Thermus tengchongensis
GTGTCCGCGCACACCAGGCCCATCACCCCTCTCGTGCACGTAGAAGCTGGTGGTGTCCACGTGCAAGGCAAGGCCCGTACCGGGAAGGCAAAGGCCCGGTGGGCCTCCTTGGCCACCTCCAGGAAGAGCTCCGTCACGCATACAGGCTGTCAAGCATCCGCTCCATGCGGTCGTCGTTGAGGAGGTCCGGAGGGATACCAGTCCGATGCGGTCCAGGATGCCGGCCACCAGGCCCAGGTGGCCGAGGTCGTACACCTGCAGGTCGGGAGTCTCTGCCACCCCAAAATCCTACGGGAAGGTGGGAGGGGTGCGGAATGTGGATTGCAAGACGCGGAGGAAGCAGGAGAGGTGGGGTAGGGAGGGGAAGTAGGGGTGGAGGAGGGATGGGGAGAGGAGGTAGCCTTGCCCTACCCGTTCTGGGGGGACCGCAGTACACGGTATGCCTGGCCCGGGGTCCAGAGGGGGTGGGAGTGTTCCTGCGGTCCCTGGCCTGGCCCGAGGCCTATCAGCGCACAACGAGCCGAAGGTACCGGGGCTCCGCGTCCTGATAGCCAAAGGCGGAAGCCCGCAGGCGCACCAGGTGTTCCCCAGGAGGGGCCTCGGGGAAGACGAACACGGGCACCAGCGCCCTTGCCGTCTGCCCCACAGGCACCTCTGTAGCGGTGCCTGCGCTAAAGAAGGTGGGAAAAGGCGGTTCCTCCGCCACCTCCAGCCACAGGTTTACAGTGACCCGCCCACTTCGGCCCTGGGGCGGCGCATACACGTTTACTGCCAGACTCCCTTGTTCCCCAGGGGCTACCTCCAGGCGGTCCGCTTCCAGGCTGGTTTGGAGGACAGGTAGATCTCCTCCTCCCCCTCCTCCGCCGCAAAGGGGGAAACAGGGGGGAAAAGGACTGAAGTGAAACTCGCCGCACCCTGCCAGAAAGCCCACCAAAAGCACCAGAACCCCCCTCCGTGGGATCCCCACACCCCAAACCTTCACGGTCTCACCTCCAGGGTGAAGCGCAAAGAATGCCTGGACGCTTCGTTCGCCACATGGAGTACCAAGGGCCAGGCACTTGGGGAGGCCTGCGGGGCTACCTCAAGCGGTCTCTTCGTGTCTGTGGGTCCGAGGCCGCTGAAACGAGCACAGGCCAGCCCGGAGGTGCTTTCCGTGATCTGGGGAGGAGGAAGGTCGGTCAGCGAGGTGATCCACGTGCAGGCGATAAGGTCAGGGCCGGAGTAAAGGGGAAGGATCCGGAAGGGTAGCTCCACCACTTCTCCTGGCCTCCCCGAAACTGAACTTGCGAGGAGTTCCGCCCGGAAGGGCACGTTGTACTCGTCCCCACCCCCTAGGTAGCCCGTTTGGCAGGCGGGGAGAAGGGCGATAACCGCCAGGACCGAGGGCTGTAGTAGCCCTTTGAAAACACACCGCCTCATCCCTCGAGGCCTCAAGGCTATTTTAACTCAAGTTGCCACCTACCCCCAGGCCTGAAAAAATAGTGGCCGCTATGCTGCAACAGACTATAGCGGCCTTCTGCATTATAGGTCAGCCCGCAGGGCTACCTTGCTGACGCCCTCAAGGCCATGGGGCACAAAGGTCAGCCGTAGGCTATGTTCCTGACCCCCAGACCAAGGTGCCCACCAGCGCCATCCTCACCCTGGCCATCCTGGCCGCCATGGAACTGGGCGGCAAGCACAACAAAGCCCTGGCCTTGGCCAAGGAGCTCCATCTCTTCAGCCACATCCCCTCCCTCAGCCGCTGGAACGCAGCCTTACGGCTGACCAACCGCAGGCTCCATACCGCCCAAAGCTATGCCTTGGATACCTTCCCCCTCCCCGTCTGCGAGAATATCCGAGTCCCAAGGTCCCCCTTGGCCCCTGGGAAGGTCTTGAAGTGCTGCCCCGAATTTGGACCACCCCAAGAGAGAGACTAAAGGGTGGAGCCCAGGGGGTAGCAAGATGCGCAAGGGGTCGGCGAAGGACAGGGCAAGGACTGCGTTGGCGTTGGTATCCGGCCGCGGGAGCGTGGCCGAGGCCTCTCGGGTTCACGGGGTGGCAGAGTCCGGGCTCCACCGCTGGCAGCGGGAGTTCCTGGAAAACACCCATGCCCCCTTCGCCTCCGGCTGCAGCGAGCAAGAGGCCCGCATTCGCGAGCTGGAAGGCTTGGCCGGCCAGCCGGCCCTGGAGCTGGAGGTCCTGAACAAAGCCTCCGCACTAACGGGATTTCCAGCTGGCTTTGAACGAAGGTAGCTCCACGGGCAAAAGCCGAGGGCGTGCCCCCTGGGTGGCACAAGCCCCCACGGGATAGCCAGGTCGTGGAGCCCTCGGACGCCTTAAAGCGTCCGCCCTTTCCGGTGGCGTCCGGGTAGCAGCGGGTAGGGTAGTCGTTCCACCTGTAGGCCCTGTTTACGCAACCAGTCTTCCAACATGGTGGCCTCGAGCCCCGCAGTGGAGTGAACCAGGTAGCGGGGACCGCACAGCCGCTCCGGGGGCAGGCGTTCTAAGGCATCCAAAGCCGTATCCGCTCCCAGGTGATAGTCCAGACAGACGAGGTCGAAGTTGGACAGGTCCTCGGGCACCTCGAGGGTTATCACCACCTCGCTGGCTCCCAGGGAGCGCACATACGCTTCCAGAGCCGGGTAGCGCTGGGGGGAGTCATCCACGATGAGGACCCGCATGTTTGCAACATACCAAGGCCGGGGCCGGGCGAGAGGGGAAAGTGTCAAGGAGAACTTCCCCGGGAATCCGGGAGGAAGGTGCGGTAAGGGCAGCCCCGGCTATGTGGGTCCCGGCGGTCACGGTGCCTCCTTGCAGCTACCTTGGTAAATACTGACAGGAAAGGTCCCCCCTTGGGCTTCGCCTGGGATGAAGCCAACACCGCCCATATCGCCCGGCACAGGGTGCGGCCCCGGGAAGTGGAAGAAGCCCTCACCGACCCCCAGGGCTCGCACTCCGCACGCGCTCCCAAGGCGGCGAGGAGCGCTGGGCGGCCCTGGGAGCCACGGAAGCTGGACGGGTCCTCTTCGTGGTCTTCACCCGCAGGGAGGGCAGGGTGCGACCCATCACCGCCCGGGACGCTAAGCGCTGGTACCGGAGGAGGGGAGGGATGCGAAAGGTGCGCCATCTGGAAGAGATCCCCGAGTTTGCCAGTGAGGAGGAGGCCCGTTTTTGGGGGAGCACGGCCTGGGGGAGGAGCTGCTGGCGGGGATGGCCCCGCCGCCGGAAGGGCTTCTGCCCCCAGCCCGCCCCAGGGCGCGTCCCATCTCCATACGCCTGGACGAGGACCTCTTGCGGCGGCTCAAAGCCCCTCGCCCGGAGGAAGGGCAAAGGCTACCAAACCCTCCTCAAGGAGTTTGTGCTGGAGAGGCTCTACGAGGAGGAAAAGCGGGAGGGGGTCATTTAGGGCCGCCAAGGGCTTCCTCCAAGGAGCTCGAGGGCTGCCCCGTTACCGCCCGTTAGCCCCCCATGAGGGTCTTCACCAGGCCCTTGGCCTGGGTAGCGCCTGCCCCAAGCCTTCAGGTCCGCCTCCGGATCCTTGGAGAGGCCCACCCCCTCCACGGGGATGCGGGCATCCCACGGGGCCCGGAAGAGGTCCTTGAGGAAGGCCCCGAAGGGGGAGAGCTTTTCCACCCACAGGCCCGCGGACCAGGCCTCGAGGGCCGGTCTCAGCTCCTGCAGGAGGGCCGTCTTCCCGTACCCCGGCGGGCCCGCCGGACCAGGGGGCCTCAAAAAGGTCAGTCCAGAAGGAGCTTCACTCGGGCCAGCACCGCCCGTATCACTTCCTCGGGGGCTCGGGCGATGGGTTCAGCCTGCCGGGCCCGGTGGTCCAGGCTTCGCACCTGGTCTGCCAGGGCTACCCCCGCCACGGGGAGCCCGGGGGTAAGGGGCACTTCGAAGGGGTAGCCCTTGACCCGTGAGGGGACGGGGCAGAAAAGGGCCAGGCCCGCCCGGGCGTTGTAGGCCTTGGGGGAGAGGGTCAGGGCAGGCCTCCTCCTGCTCTGTTCGTGCCCCGCCTGCGGGTCGAAGTCCAGCCACACCAGGTCCCCTCGGTCGGGGACGAAGCTCACGCCTCACCCCCCACTGCGGGCCCCCAGTCCACCTCGTCGTGGCGGTTCTCCTCGGTGATCCCCTCCAGGAGGTCCTCCAGCTTTAGGGGGCGCAGGACCAGGCCCCCCCTTTGGCCTCCAGGATCACCTCTTCCCCAGGGAGAAGGCCCACAGCCTCAGCCAAGGGTTTAGGGATGCGCACGGCGAGGCTGTGGCCCCAGCGGGCTACCTTGGTCTTCATGGCCCTAGTATCGCCCCAGGAATAGCCCCCTTGCATCCTCTTAGAGACTGCCGTAAACGGGGAAGCCTTTGCGACGACCTCTAGACTCCTTTACTTTAACAGCGGGGCTCGAGGGTTGGGCGGTGCAGGAAGAAGCCCTGCAGGAAGTCGACACCCAGCTCCAGCCCACGGTCGTGGTCCTCGGGGGTTTCCACACCCTCCAGCACCACGCCATAGCCCAGATCATGGGCCATCTCGATGATACTGACGAGAAGGGGCAAGGCACGATCCGAACTCTTCCGCACCTCCCAAAAGAGTTCTTTACTGATTTTCAAGAAATCCAGGGGAAGGCTGCGCAGGTGTAGGAGAGAGGTTTGGCCCATGCCAAAATCGTCCAAGGCCAGCCGGAAGCCTAAGGTTTTCAAACGCCAAAGGGCCGGGGTAATCCGGCTGAGGTGATTGGAGGCCAGGCGCTCGCTGATCTCCAGCACCACCCTGCTGGCCTCGAGGCCCTGCCCCACCTGCTTTTCCACTAGGGCCAGAAAGCTGGGGTCGGAAAGGGACCATGGGGTCACGTTCACCCACAGGGTGATCTGGGGGTAGCGTGCTTGGAGAGCGAGCAATTGGGAGAGAACGAACCGGTCTACAGCCTCGTTGACCGCCCGCCGGGAAAGGTCGAGGTGGCCCAGGGGGTTAACGAACCCGCTGGCGCCTTGGATGCGGAAAAGCACCTCGGCGTCCCGGAAGCGACCCTCCCGGACGTCCAGGAGGCTCTGGAAGAAGAGACGACCCTTACCGGCCGCCAAGGCCTGGTGGAACTCCGCCTCCAAAGCAAGGGCTTGGGGCGTGAGACCGTCCAGGTCAGGGGTGAAAACCTCGGGCTGGGTAAGCCGAAAAAACTTGGCCCGGTACATGGCCAGGTCTGCCCGACGCAGCAACTCCGCCAGGGTGACCCCGTGGATAGGGAAGAGGGCTAGGCCCAGGCTCGCCTCGAGCCGAATGCCCTGGTCACCCAAGGCCACCTCCACACCCGCCGCATCGAGGAGCGCCTGGGCTTTCCTTTGGGCTTCCCGGCAGTCGGCTGCAGGGAACCAAGCGGCAAACTCGTCGCCACCCATCCGCCCTAAGACCGCCTCCGGAAGGGCCGCCTTCAGCCGTGCTCCCAGCTCGGCCAGCACCCGGTCCCCAGCGGCGTGTCCCAGGGTATCGTTCACCGCTTTGAATCGGTCCAGATCCAGGTAAGCCAGCGCCCGGGGGGCTCCGGAACGCAAGAGCTCAGCTTCCACGCGCTCCATAAAGGCTCGCCGGTTCAAAAGCCCCGTCAAGGGATCCACGGTGGAGAGCTCTTCCAACTGGGCCCGCAGGGCCACCTCCTCGCTGATGTCCCGGCTGGTGGCCACCAGGTACTCTACCCGGCCCGAGGGACCGAGGATCGGGGTGACGATCTTCTCTTCGGTGTACAGGGAACCATCCTTTCTGCGGTTGGTGAAGACGCCCCGGAAGGGCCTGCCCGAAAGCACCTGCTCCCAGAAATTCTGGTAGAAGGCTAAGGGGTGGTGGCCCGACTTCAAAAAGCGGGGGTTGAGGCCCAAGACCTCCTCCCGCCGATAGCCCGTGAGCCGCTCGAAGGCCTGGTTGGCGTACAGAATGTGCCCCGAGGCGTCGGTGATGAGCACGCTCTCGGCGAGCTGTTCCAGCACCGCCTGGAGAACCATCGGCGGGAGGAAGGTGGAGGTCATGAGCCTTCCTTGCGGAGTGCCTCCAGCATTCCCTTGGCTTCTTCTTCCGTCAGCCGATCCAGCAAAGCGGGTTCCATCCCCGCCACGTTGTAGAGGGCCAGGGCCCGGTAGCGGTCGTAGCCGTGGGTGATCACCGCGCCCACCGCCATGCTTAGGCGGTAGAAGGCTTCGGTGAGCGGGTCGGCCTCAGGGAGTTTGGCGTCATGGGACTTCCTCTCCACAAACTCCGCCACGAAGGAGGCCATGGCCAGCATCATGGGGTTCTCCACCTTCCGCACCACGTGTACCAGCCCCACCTTGGCCATCCAGGTGAAGTAGCCCGCGTCCAAGGGGCCTTCCACCGTGCGCCGCCACCAGTTTGCCAGGGTCTTTTCCCGCTCGGGGCGCTCTCCCTCCCGGAAGACCTTGCGGGTAGGGGGATGGGCGAAGAGGCTGTCGTAAAAGGCCTTGACCAGCTCGTCCGTCCAGGAGAGGAGTACCTCCTTGTGCCGAGCGATGAGAGCGGCGTCCTCGGGGCGGAAGCGGGTCTCGGGGGGCATTTGCTCCAGAGCTTCCTTGGCGATCTCCACCATCTGGGTCATGGCTCACCTCCTCAGGCCAGAGTTTGGGCGATGCGGGCCGCAGCGGAGCGGGCCTCCAGGTGGATGAGCCCCAGGTTAGCCCCCATGGGTGCGGTCACCGCCAGCACCCCCTTGTCCCCGGCGGCGTAGACCACCAGGTAGCCCGCCTGTCCCCGCACCACCACCTCCTCCAGGCCTCCCAGGGCCGAGGTCTGGGCGATGCGCTTGCCGAGGCCCAGGGCGGTGGCCGCCATGGCCGCCGCCCGGGCCGCCTCCGCTTCGGGCAGGTCGGTGGCCAAGGAAAGCCCGTCGGTGGAGGCCACCATCACCCCGGTGATTTCCGGCACGGCCTGCCGAAGCCCCCTCAGAATGCCTTGCAGTTCCTCTTGTCTGCTCATCCTTCACCTCCTCTTGTGCCTCACTGCGCTTTCGCCTCCAGCGCAGAAAGCGCCACCTCCACGCTCCGCTCCAGGAGACTGCGGCTCTGCCCCGTGATCTGGCTGGCAGCCTCCAGGTAGACCTCGTGGTACCCGTTGGCAATCAGCGCGGATACCGTGGCCATCAGGCGGGAAACCGCCCCAGCCAAAGCGCCGCCTTCCACTTCCCGAACCGCTTCCCCCACCGCCCTCGCCACCAGGGCCGCATGTCCCAGCATCATGGGGTTCGTAACCCCGCGGCGCACGTGGGCCAGTCCCACGTAGGCCTGCCAGGCCCAGTAATCCAGGTCAAAAGGACCGCTAAGGGTGCGCCGCCACCATTCCCGCAGGGTGCGCTCCCTCTCGGGGCGCTCCCCCTCCCGGAACACCGCTCTGGTGGCGGGATGGCTGTAGAGGCTGTCGTAAAAAAGCTGGACCAACCTCTCTTCCAAGTCCAACAGGAGCTCCCGGTGCCGAAGCACCAAGGCCGCATCCTCCCCCGAGAAGCGGTCCTCGGGGGGCATCTCGTCCAGGGTCCGTTGCGCCAAACGCCGGTAGTAGTCGCGGTTCGTCAGACTCATGTTGCCTCCTCGACGCCTTCACCACACGCCCTGCCACCTCTCCCCCGTCACCAGCTCCAGGATGCGGATGAGGGCCAGGGTGGCGCTGGTGGGGCTGGTGGCATTCATCCCCACCACCTGCTCCTGCGGCAGGCCGAAGTAGTCGGCCACGTCCTCCGGGGTCCACACCCTGGGAAGATCCTGCCGGGTCACCCCCACCACGAAGGGCACGGGGTGGCGGGAGGTCAGGTACTCCAGGATGTACCGGGCTTTGGGAAAATCCCTGGGCTGGTCCCCCGCCACCAGAAGGACCAAGCCCAAGGCCCCTTCCACCAGGACGTCCCACATGAAGTCAAAGCGCTCCTGCCCTGGGGTGCCGAAGAGGTAAATGGGTACCCCGTCCAGGGTGAGGAGCCCAAAGTCCAGGGCCACGGTGGTCTTTTCCTTGCCGATCTCCTCCGTGGCCAGCTCGTCGGTTTCCACCACGGGGATCTCCGAGAGGGACTGGATGAAGGTGGTTTTGCCTGCCCCCACGGGCCCGGAGACCACCAGCTTGTAGCTCCTGCTCACCCCGCCCTCCCCAACAAGGAGGCTAGGAGCCTACGGAAGAGCCCCCGCTTCTCCTCCGCCTGCGCCGCCTTTTGGTACGCCCGCACAGGGGCCACCTTGCCCACCAGCCGCAGCTTGTGCAGGTAATAAAGCACCTCCTCCACCCGCAGGCCCAATCGGGCGGCCAGCTCCTCCGCGGAAGCCCCGGAGGCCAGTAGGGGACGGGCCCGCTCCCAGAAGCTCCAAAGGGGCTCCTCCAGCCAGACGTCCATGGCCACCGCCTGGAAACGGGTCTTGGGATCGGGGAGGAGGGAGCGGTAAGCGGCGAACTCGTCCTCGATGGTGGTCATGATGAGGAGGATGCGCTCCAGGGGCCAGCCCAGGAGCTGGCCCTCCGGCGGGGGCGGAGGGGTGCCGGTGGTGAACTCGAAAGCGCCCTCCCCGGAGCGGAAAAGCTCCTGCAATACCGAGCGGGCTTGGAGGGGGTCGAGGAGCTTTGTCCCTTCCCGTACCCACACCACCTTCCCGCCATCCAGGGCAATGGCGTAGCCCTGGCGATGCCCTGGAAGCCCAAAGATCTCCAGCACACCGCTCCGACGGCCCAGCATGCCCACCAGGTCGGGAAAGGGCATGTCCCTTAGGCTTCCGAAGATGGCCATAGTTGCGACACCACCTCCTTCAAGACGGTGGAAAGGCCCAGGCACTTCCGGCACGCCGTACGGCTTTCGGGGGCATCCAGGAAGCACTCCTTGCCCTTAGGCAAAGACAACCCCACGGCCCCAAAGGCCTCGCCCGAGGCGGTCTTGAGAGGTACCGCCAGCCCGCACCGATTCGGGATGAGTTCCCCCTTGGCTCTGGCGTAGCCCAGGCGGCGGACTTCCTCGAGGCGGGACATTAGATCTTGGACGGTGCTCGGCGTTGAGGAGGTGTATGGCTTAGGAGGGAATCGGAAAAGATGGGCTCTCAGGGCTTCTTCCCGCATGTGGGCCAAAATGGCCCTTGCCCCAGCCGAGGCGTGGGCATGGGGGGTGACGGGTCCCTGCTCTCCAGGAACGGGCCAAACCCTCTGGCCGCGGTGGCCATAAGTTGCCTCCGGATGAATCCCCCACGGGCGCAGCGTGAGGACATACGCCCGATGGCCGGTGTGTTGGTAGGCTTCCTTAGCCAGCTCTTGATAAAAGTAAGGGTCTTCCGGGGCCTCTGGCAGTTCCAGGAAAGGGTGAGGATAGCGGATCAGGTACTTCTTGCTCAGGGGATCCTGGGCCACAAAGCCTTCTTCCCGAGCGAACTGCAACGCCTTGCGCGCCTTATCACGAGGGAGGGACAGCTCCGCTGCCAACGCCTTTAAGTGAAGCCCTTCCGGGTGGTGGTGCAGAAGCTTGAGGACGCGCAAGACAATCCGACCCGCTTCCCTCATACTGGTGCCGGATTTTGCCACATTAAGCCCTATTTGGGCAAGAATATACGCTCTCCCGCAAGAACTTTTCCTTAGAGAAAATGGGGAAGTATTGGACACATTGCAACCCAACCAGATCCTCGGGCCGAGATGGTAGCTTCTTTCCCCTGTAACCCCCCTTTCGGATATTCAACGCATACCCCCTTGATAGGCCAAAGGAAAAGGGAGGCGTTTGGTGACGTGTGGAAAGATACCAAACACCCCCCTCCATCCTACCCCTGCCCCTGGAAGAGCTGGTCCCCCTCCTCCAAGCATGGCTCCAAGCCCGCCTGCCAGCACCGGAGAGAAAACCCGGCAGGCCCAGGACCTTCTCCGACCTCAGCCTTCTCCTCTTCCGCCACCCTGAGCGAGCGGAGCCGGAGGCTGCCCTGGCACCACCTGCGGGAAGGGAAGCGGGTGGGCCGGAAAAGGCGGATCCTGGCCATGGGTCACGGGCGAAGCCCGTACCTTGCCTCCACCCCCCTCCCCGCCCAGAGGCCGGACGGGGAGGCGGCCTGGGGCGTGGGCTCGGACGGGGGCTGGGTTTACGGGTACAAGCTCCACCTGCCCTTGGACCTGGACACTTGGGATGCTCAGGGGGGCGGAGAGGCTTCCTGGGGAGAAGCCACCCGTGGTGGTGGCGGATGCGGCCTATGAGGGGGAAGCCAACTTTCGGCCGGCGGGGAGGCGAGGAATGGTTTTGGTGACGGGGCATAACTGGAAACGGGGGAGGCTGAAGGGGGAGGGGCGGCTGGCCAACCTGCGGCGGCGGGGAAGGTGGGTGTACCGGAGGCTTTTGGGGCGGAGGTGGGAGGTGGAGACGGTCTTTGGTCTACTGAAGGGGCCGATGGGTTTGATGCGGGCGGTGGGGGGGATACGGGGGCTGAAGGCGGTGGTGGGGCAGGTGGAGGCGTGGGTGATGGCCTGGAGCGTGGTGGCCCAGCTTCTTGGGGAGACGGGTCTGCCCATCACCCGGGTGCTGCGGGCGGTGGCGTGAGCTGAGTATGCGAGTGAATATCCAAAAGGGGGGTTAGCTTAATGGTATGGATGAACTGGAGGGACATAGGAAGCCAAGCCAACCTAGATCCAAACCAGAACGGCTGGTGTATTGGTACTTCCGCATCAACGGTTTCTTGCTCTTGGAAAATTTCATGCTCCACCCGGACATGGGGCCCCGTACGGTTTCCGATGTGGACCTTGTGGCGGTGCGCTTTGTCCACCGTAGGGAGCTTTTTCCTCCCTCCGAGATGGAAGATGATGAATGGCTTTTCGACGCCAAAGCCTGGGTGACCGCCCACCTGGTGGAGGTCAAAACGGGCATGGGAAGAATCAACCCCAGCTGGCGGAGGACTGACGCCGTAGAGCGCGCCTTGAGGGCCGTGGGTCTTGTCCCTCCGGGAGATGTGCCTGCGGTGGCCGAGGAATTGAGGAATGCCGGGCATGTCCGCCGTGGCGAGGTGTGCCTCCGGATAACCGTGATCGGCAGCTTTCCAGAACCCGAGCTGCGGTATACATTCATCTCCTTCAATGACATCATCCGCTTCCTTCATGAACGCTTTACGCGCTACAAACTACAGAAGAGCAACCTTTCCTCCTGGCCCGAGGAGGGCCGCTTTTTGAGGGAGGCGTTGGAGGGTCAGAGCTCTTCTGGGGGGCTGGAAGCCTACGCCGAGCGGATAAAGACAAAACTTTTCTCCCTATGTCCCACCCCCCTTCCGAGCGAGCCTCCTAGGGGGTGAGGTGGCCTGAGGCCCGGTCAACAAGGCTTCTCTCAACCTCCTCCCCGCCTCCCGCTGCGCATGCCGCCACATCAGCCCCGGCCTCTCCTCCCGCACCCGCCGCACCTCGTGAAACGCCTGCACCACCAACTCGCTGTGGGCCAGCTGCACCGCATACCCCCGCGCCTGGCTCCTCCCTTGCCCCAGGTTCCCCTTGAACAGCCGGTGCACCACCTCCACCTTCCACCGCAACGTCCAAGCCTCCAGCACCTCCTGTACCCCACCCCCCAGCGTGGACACCAAAACCTACCGCCGCCACCCCAGGCCACACCACCCGCATCCGCTTGGCGCAAAGCCCAAACCGCCGGCAGTACCTGGCCCTCCCCGGCGGATAGCGCTGCAAAAGCTCCCCCACCGGGACCACCTCCCCTTCCTCCTCCCCCTCTGCCCCCTCTTCCAGCAGCACCACCTTCACCCGGCTCCGCATCCTGCCCACAAAGGGAATGCCCGCCCGCAGGAGGGACCTCAAGGTCAGCCCCGAGCTGAACTGGGCGTCGGCCACCACTCCCTTGAGGTCCACCTGGGGATGGACCGCCAGAAGGTCAAAGACCTCATCCAACAGGGCTTCGGAGGGGGTCTTGAGGGGGTAGGCTGGGGTTTCCATCCCGGGAAGACGGGGACGGAGGAGAGGAAGAGGTGGCCGAGGCGGGTAGCCTTGGCGGCGGGGTTGTAGACCTGGCCCAAGCCTTGGATGGCGGGGCCGGTGTGGGGGGTGGGCATGAGGTCTATGGTCAGGTAGGCGCCTTTGGGGGCGGCGAGGAGCCTTTGGTGCCGGGTGGCCGAGCCGGAAGGAGGCCAAGGCCTCGCTTGGGGAGGAGGTTCTGCAGGGGCTTCTGGCGCGGCGGTTTGCCTGCGAGAGGGATGCCCGGCGGGCTTTGGAGGAGGCGAGCCGGGGGCTGGCCTACCACCGCCTGGTGTACCTGGGGGTGCGGGAGCTGTGGCGGAGGCTTGAGGAGGGGGGGAAGGGGTTCCCGACCAAAAGGGGAAGTCCACGGCGAGGCCCACCTTGCGGTGGGTGTTCCAGCCCCTCTGCGAGATACGGGCTACGCCCGTGACCTGGTTGCGTCTGGTGGTCCTGGAAGGGCGGGTGGCGGTGCTGAACCTCAAGCCCCATCACGAGCGGGTGGTGCGCCTTTAAGGGGTTGAGCGGTATTTCCCCCAGACTTGACCGGTATACCCCTTTTGGGGTAGATAGCCCCCCATGACCCTGCGTAAAGCCCTATCCCAGGTTCCCGACCCCCGTGCCCACAACCGCCGCTACCCCCTCTGGGGCCTCCTGGCCCTCATCCTGTTGGCCTTCCTCTCCCGCGTGGACTCCCTGCGCGGCGTCGCCCGCTTCGCCCGCGCCCACCCCCACCTCCTCCCCCACCTGGGCCTGCGCAAGCCCCCAGGCCACACCGCCCTCACCGGGCTCCTCCACCGCCTGGACCCCCAGGCCTTGGCCTAGGCCCTGGCCGCCGTCTTCCCGGAGACGGAGCCCTAAGGAGAAAGGGTCCTGGTGGCCGACGGGAAGGCCCTCCGGGGAAGCGGCAAGGGCAAGAGCCCCCAGGTGCGCCTGGTCGAGGCCAAGGTACGGGCTTCGCCCGTGACATGGGCCCATTCCCTGGGGCGGACCCTGGCCCAGGCCAGGGCGGAGGGGAGCGAACAGGGGGCTCTTTTGGAGCGCCTGGGGGCCTGGGGACTGGCGGGAAAGGTGGTGGTAGGGGATGCGGGCTTCCTGTACCCCGAGGTGGCCCGCGGGGTGCGGGCAAAGGGGGGAGTACCTCCTGGTCCTGAAGGGGAACCAGGGGGAGGTTTGGGAGGCGGGAGGACGCTTGTCAGGTGCGGGTGCATCTGGTGTCTTCGCGGAACCGCAAAGGGGTGCGTCGGAAGAAGGCCACCTTGGAGGCGTTCTCCTTCAACCCCCTGGCCGCGCTGCGGTTCCTGGGGCTCTATGCCGTATAGCGGTCAAGTCTGAAAGTCCTGCCGAGCACTTGACGGCAACGCTTTACTTCTTTACTGTAAAGACGTGACCCTGCTTTCCCGTCTGTCTCCCAAAGGCCAAACCACCCTGCCCAAGCGGGTTCGGGAAGCCCTGGGCCTCCGGCCCGGCGACCACCTTCTCTACGAGGTGGGGGAGGACGGCACGGTGCGCATCCGGAAGGCCGAGCCTCTGGACCTCGAGGGCCTGAGAGCCCTGGAGGCCACCCTCAGCGAATGGGCGAGCCCGGAGGACGAGGAGGCCTACCGTGGCCTTTGACCGCTTTGCGGTGGTGCGGGTGCCCTTCCCCTTCACCGACCAAAAGGGGGCCAAAAACCGCCCTGCCCTGGTCTTGTCCGCCCCCACCTTTGGGGAGGCCATAGGCCACTCTGTGATGGCCATGATCACCTCTGCCCACCATGCCCCCTGGCCCCTGGACTGCCCCATCGAAGACCTGGCGAGCGCGGGCCTGCCTGCCCCTTCGGTGGTGCGCTTCAAGCTCTTTACCCTGGACCACCGCTTGGTGCGGGGGGTGGTGGGTAGGCTCTCCCCAGGGGATGCGGCCCGGGTGGAGGCCAACCTGAGGCGCCTGTTGGGCCTGGCCCCGGTTCAGGGGAGGCCGTGAGGGCCCAGGCCCCAGGTACCCGCACGCAAAGGTTGCCCCACCGGCTAAAGCCAAAGTGGCGTGCTCATGGCCTCTTTGGGGCCCCCGCCGTGGCGCAAGCCACGACGGGGTACTTAGGGCCTATCCCTCCCACCCCCTGAGCATCAGGGTGCGCATCCCCGTCCAGTAGGCCACCTTCTCCCTGGGGTGGCCCGCCTTGAGGTAGCCCCGGATGGCCCGCCAGCGGAGGCGGTGGGCCAGGTCGGTGCGCCGCCCCTCCCGGGGCTCGTAGCCGGCGAAGAGGGTGAACTCCTTCATGAGCCACTTGGCCCCCTCGAGGCCCAAGGGCCGCCCCCGGCCTTTCCTGGGGCTGGGGTTGAGGAGGAGATGGGGGTAGGGGAGGGGCTGGTGGCCCGCCAGGTACTCCCGCAAGGGAAGCCACCCCTCCAGCACCTCCTGGGCCAAGGGCGTGAGGGGCACCTCCCGGAGCCTCTCCCCCCGGACCAGGAGGCGCTTCCCTTGGAGGTCGTCCTTCCACAAGGCAACAGCCTCCTTCAGGGTGAGGCCCACCTCCCCCAGGAGGACCAGGAGGACCTTCAGGAGGGGACGCCAGTGGGCGGGGGCGTACTCCTCGGCCCGCCGCCAGAGGGCCTGCCACTCCCCGTCGGAGAGGGGAGAGGGCTCGTGGAAGACGGGGGCCATCTGCGGGGGATACTCCACCTGGGGGGGCAGGGGATGCCCGGCCCAGTCCAGGAAGGGCCAGAGGTGGCGGAGGGCCCTGCGGGCCCGCTCCACGGTGGGCCAGGCCAAAGGCCCCTTGGGCCCGCCGGGGAAGCCCCGGTCCTTGGCCTCCAGGAGGAAGGCCCGGAGGTCCCCGGCCTCCAGCTTCGGCCACCTCCGCCCCCGAAGGGCCAGCCAGCGGACGAACCGCCCCACCGCCTCGGGCACCGCCCGGTCGGGCCGCTTGCGGTGCCGGACCAGGTAGGCCCACACCGCCTCTTCCAGAACCTTCTCGTCCCACCGCTCCAGGGCCTCACCCACGATCCGCTTCCGCTCCTCGGGGTAGTCCCAGGGCTCGAGGGGGAGTCCCATTTCCTCTAACATCCTCTCTTCCACTTTACCGCCCCCACCCCCCACCGCCAAGGGGAGCATGGCCGATCCGTTTCCTTTTCCTCTTCTCCGTTCTTTTCTCCTCTTCCCTCCCCACGCTACTCCCCGTGCCGCACGCCTCACGAATAAGAGGAAAGGCGCTTTTCCCTGCCCTTGGTGGGGGTTGCTGGGGTGGGGGTAGCAAAAAGGGAAGGGAGGAAGAAAAGGGGTTTAGGGCACCACAAGCACCACACCCCGGGCTGGGGCCAGGGCCTCCGCCTCCCCCGGGGCTCCCAGGGGTCCAGGAGGCCGTTGCCGTCCCCGTCCAGGAAGGCCAGGAGGCGGTAGGGGAGGCCCGGGGCCGCTTCCAGGCGGAAAGGCCCGCCTCCAGGAGGTCCAGCCCGGGGAGGAGGGCCCCCTGCAGGTCGGGGTGGCCCCCAAGGACCCCGGTGTCGGGCACGGCCACCACCACCCCCGCTCCCGTGGCCCGGCCCCAGGCCTCGGGGAAGCGGGAGAGGCGAAGGTTCCACTGCCGGGGGAACAGGGGTTCGGCCACCCCCTGGGCCCGGATGGGGTGGTCGGGGAGGTTCATTTGGGGTGCAGGGGCCCCAAAGAGGCCTTGGGCCAGCCCCTGGGGGAGAAGGCCCTCCGCCCGGTACCATCCCCCGCCCAGGGGCCTGCCCGGGCACCCCGTGGGGCAGAAGCGGAGGTGGCCCGGGGAAGCCCCGGCCCCTTGGGGCCTTGGGCCGGAGGTGCCCACATAGACCACCCCCTCCAGGAAGGCCTCAGCAGGGGGCCTTGGGGCTACCTGGAGGCGGAAGGGGGCCTCCCGCCTAAGCCCCCCGCCCTCGGCCACCACCAGTCCCCGGTGGTCCCCCGGAGGGGCCCCCAGGAGGAGCTCCACCTGGGCCTGCCCCTGGGTCAGGTCCACCCGGAGGGGTGGGGGAGGGGCAGGCAGGCCTTCCACCCGGAGGAGAACCTCCCTTGGGGTAGGGGCGGGGGGACCAGCCTCCGGCCACTCCCCTCCTCCTCCCCTGTCAGCAGAGAGGGGGGCAACCGCTGAATTTTACCCCCCTTCCTGCTGACTCGAAGCCCAAGGGGGGAAGGAAAGGGGGGGAGAGGAGGGAAAAGGGGAAGCCGTTCTCCCTTCCCTCTCCCCCGTCAGCAGGACGAGGGGTAATGGGCGGGTTTTACCCCCCTTCCTGCTGACTCGAGGTCCAAGGAGGAGGACTGTCAGCAGAGAGGGGGGTAAGGGCAAGCCATTACCCCCCTTCCTGCTGACTCGAGTGGGTTCCCTAGGGGGGACACCCTATAGGGCTGGGCCTCGAGGGGTGGGGGGGACACTATGCCCCATGGCGTGGGGGGAAGGGGGGAGAACGGCGAGGTAGGGAAAAGAAAAGCTGGGAGAAGCGCAGGGGTGACGAGGGTAAAAGAGCCTTCCTTTCGGATATTCAGTGCATACCCCCTTGACAGGCCAGAGGAAAAGGGAGCGTTTGGTGACGTGGGGAAGAGCGCCAGACACCCCCTTCTGTCGTACCCTGCCCCTGGACGAGCTGGTCCCCCTGCTCCAAGCATGGCTCCAAGCACGCCTGCCAGCACCGGAGAGAACGCCCGAGAGGCCCAGGACCTTCTCCGACCTCAGCCTTCTCCTCTTCCTCCACCCTGAGGGGGCGGGGCCGGAGGCTACCCTGGCCCCTCCTGCGGGGAGGGAAGAGGATGGCCCGGGAAAGGCGGATCTTGGCCATGGGTCACGGGCGAAGCCCGTACCTTGCCTCCACCCTCCTTCCCACCCCGAGATCGGAGGGCGAAGTGGCTTGGGGCGTGGGCTCGGACGGGGGCTGGGTCTTTGGGTACAAGCTCCACCTCCTGGTGGACCTGGACACGGGGGAGAGGCGGGGCTTGCGGGTGGTCCGGGCCTCTTGCCACGACTCGCCGATGGGGCGGCGGATGCTCTAGGGGGTGGAGGTGGTTCCTGAGGAGAAGCCGGCTGGGGTGGTGGGGGAAAGCCAACTTTCGGTTAGCGGCGAGGCGAGGCATGCTTCTGGTGAAGGGGCAGAACCGGAGCCTGGGGAGGTCGAGGGGAGAGGTTGCGAACAGTTAACCCCCAGCCCCCTGTCCCCACACCAAGTCCTGCTCCCAAATCCCGCCCCCCACAACCCCCCGCCCGCACCCAGCAAAGGGCTTGGACCCGTAGAATGCTCTCCAGGAAGCCCAGACGTGAAGAGGGGAAGGAAGAAAAGCGTTAGGCCTCACGGCACCATTTATGCCATGGTTGATGGGGTTGAAGCACATAGCCGAAAGAGCAAATGACCTGGTACAATAGACCTGGTCATGAAGGTTTCCAAGACCCACTTCAAAGCCCACGCCTTGGAGCTCCTGCGCCGGGTGGAGACCACGGGAGAGCCCCTCCTGATCACCCACCGGGGCAAGCCCGTCCTGGAAGTGCGGCCTTATCGGGAAGAGGATCCCTTAACAAAGCTGCGGGGCACCCTGGCCCGCTACCAGGAGCCCACGGAACCCACAGGGGAAGCCTGGGAGGCTTTGGAATGAGGCCGCTCCTCCTGGACACCCACGCTTGGGTCTGGTACCTGGCCAGCCCCGAAAACCTGCCCCCTGACCTACTTGCGCGACTGGATGCCGCTCGCCAGAGGGAAGCCCTTTTCATTTCCGCCATCACCCCCTGGGAGGTGGCGGTCTTGGCCAGGAAGGGGCGGCTGGCCTTTTCCCTAGACACCCGGCATTGGCTCGAGGAGGCCCTGCGGGTACCGGGCATTACCGTGGTGCCTTTGGACGGAAGGACCGCTTTGGAGGCCGCCCACCTGGACCTTCCCCATCCCGACCCCGCCGACCGCTTCATCGCCGCCACCGCTCTCCGTCTGGGGGCAATTTTGGTGACCAAAGACACCCGCCTCCAAGGCTTTCAGACTTTGGAAACCCTCTGGGAATGACCGCCCACCAGGCTGATCCCTCTTCCATACGCCAGAATACGGCGGGCAGGGATTGGAGTGCCGCCCGTCCCGCAAGGCTTCGGGGCCCAGGAGGTTGTACCGGCGCATGGTGGCGTGTAAGGGCGGGGAGTCTCTAGGTGATGCGGGCGATTTCCTTGGCAGAGAGGCCCTTGGCCGCGTGGTAGACGGCTTGGAAGCAGGTCTTTTCCACCGGGTCCTTGGCCTTCTTGTACCTGCGCTCCAGTTCCCTCAAGGTCAGGTGCCGGGCTACCTGGGGCATGGAAGATACTACAAAAAAGGGTATTACACCCCATTGACGTAGCCTCCGGGAAGCCCTATGCTTAGGGCAGGGACTGGGCCCGGGCATAGCCCGGGCCTAGTACGTTTTCCAAGGCGCCCAAGCACCTCATCCCTCGCCACGCACCAGCCTCTGGGCCACCGCCGCCCCCACATTCCGCTCCCTGAGTAGAGGCTGCACGAGTCCCTGGAAGGCCTGCCAAAGGTCTTCCCGCCGAGGTGCGTATTCTCCCTGGGTCTTCAGGAAGTGGCCGTACACATACGCCGGGAAGTCTGCGGCGGCCATCAGGAGGTGCCCCTTTCCCACAGGGGCGGGCACCCCCAGAAGGCGGAACCCACCCCCTTGGCCCCTGAGGGCTTCAAAGGGCGCAGCCTGAGTCAAGAAGCGGAGGTCCTCGGGCATGCGGGTTTCGAAGAAGAGAAACCCATAGCCATCGAGGGCCTCGAGGCGGTCATTCACCTCCTCCAGGAGCAAGGCAAAAAGGGCCTGGCGCAAGCGAAAACCCAGCTCCCGATCTCCCCGCCTCAAGCCCAAGCGCTCCGCCAAGTCCTGCTTTTCCACCCACACCGCAGAGAAGCCCGCGGCCCCTCGGGCTATGGCTTCCAAAATAGCGTAAAAGGCTTCCAGGGCCTCCGGCACCCCTAGAGCGTGTTGATGACTTTGCCCAGCAAGTCCACAAACCTCTTCAGGAGGAGCATGGCAAAAGCCAAAAGTGCAGCCCCGCCACCGTCTCGGGTAACCGCTCATAGTC
>NZ_JAKEDU010000019.1 GCF_021462405.1 Thermus tengchongensis
CCCGCTCCACCTCCAGCCCCCAGGCTTATGCCTGGGGGTTTTTCATACTCCTTACTGTTGAAACCTCCCCCACCTGGCGGGGGCCTTGGATACCCTTTCACCGGGGCCCCCACGCGGACAAAGTCCGCGTGGGGTGGTATCATTTGATGCTTTCGTCGGAAAGCCAGTCGGCCCAAGTTTCCAAGTGGGCGCTATCGGAAACGGCGAGGACCTCCCGCTCGGGCAGAAGGATCCGGGTGATGGAGGTGTTGGGGATGTGGAAGCGCCGCCAGGCGTTGCCCTCGAGGTCCAGGGCCATCTTCAAGGCGGCGCGGATTACGCCCCCATGGGTCACCAGGAGGTGCCGGCCAGCCGGGAGGCTTTCAAGGAAAACCTCCAGGCGCCGGGCCAGGTCGGCCATGCTTTCCCCCCCAGGCCGGGGGGTGTGCCAAGGGTCCTCGCGGGCCGCCCGGATGAACTCAGGGTACTGCGTTTCCGCTTCCTCCCGGCTTAGGCCGGCGAGAACGCCCACGTCGATTTCCCGCAAAAGGGGCGTGGTCTTCAGGGGCAGGCCCAGCACCGCGGCCAGGGGTTCGGCGGTCTCCCGGGCTCGGCGAAGATCGGAGGAGAAGAGCCCATCAAAAGGGAGCTGGCTTCGCGAGAGCCGCTGAGCCAAGCGGAAAGCCTGTCCGATCCCCGCAGGGGACAGGGGTACGTCCAGGTGGCCCTGAAAGCGCTTCTTGACGTTCCACTCGGTTTCGCCGTGGCGGATGAGCCAGATCTCTTTCATACCAGCCGAACCCCGGAGCCCGCCACCACCCGCCCCACGGGGAAGCTTTCCACCAGGGCCTGGGCCCGTTGGGCTTCCCCTTCCGGCAGGACCAGGACGAGCCCCAGGCCCATGTTGAAGACCCGGTACATCTCCTCCTCTGGGATGTTTCCCAGGCGTTGCAGGTAGGGGAAGATGGGAGGGATAGGCCAGCTTCCCTTTCGGATCTCGGCCCCCAAGCCTTCGGGCAAGGCGCGGGGGAGGTTTTCCGCAAGGCCCCCCCCGGTGATGTGGGCCAGGGCGTGGAGCTCCACCCCCGCCTCCTTAAGGCGCCTAAACTCCTGCAGGTAAGCCCGATGGGGACGGAGGAGGGCCTCTTTGAGGCTTTCTCCCAGCTCGGGGACGGGGGCGTTAAGGTCCATCCCCTCCACTACCTTCCGGATCAGGGAGTAGCCGTTGGTGTGGGGGCCAGAGGAGGGGAGGGCCAGGAGGATATCCCCTTCCCGGACCCGCTCGGGGCCGAGGATTTCCTCCTTCTCCACCACCCCCACCAGGGTGCCTGCCACGTCCCAGGCCCCCTCCCGGTAGACCCCGGGCATCTCGGCGGTTTCCCCGCCCAGGAGGGGGATACCCAGAGCCTGGCAGGCTTGGGCCAGAGAGGAGAGGAGCGCGGAGAGCACTTCCTCCTCCAGGCGGCTTGCCGCCAGGTAGTCCATGAAGAAGAGGGGGGTAGCCCCCTGGCAGAGGAGGTCGTTCACCGAGTGGTTGACCAGGTCAAAGCCCAAGCCGGAGACGTCCCCCGCCTCGAGGGCCAGGAGGGTCTTGGTACCCACCCCGTCGGTGGTGGCCACCAGGACGGGGTGGCGCATCCCCGTGAGGGCCTTGGCGTCGAAAAGCCCCCCGAAGGCCCCAAGCCCCCGAAGGACCTCTTTCGTATAGGTGGCGGCGATGGCCTCCTTGGCCCGCCTTAGGGCCTCGGCTTTGGCCTCGATGTGGACCCCGGCCTCCTCGTAGCGCATCGGCCCTATCCTACCCCAAGGGCTTCTTGGAGAAGCCTCCGCACCAGGTCGGGACGGGCCTGGCCTTTGGTCCTGCGCATCACCTGGCCCAAGAGGGCGTCCAGGGCCTTGAGCTTCCCCTGGCGCACGCTTTCCGCAGCCTCGGGCATGGCGGCGATGACCTCTTCCACCACGGCCCTCAAGGCCCCCTCGTCCGCCACCACCCTTAGCCCCCGCTCCCGCACCAGGGCCTCGGGGTCCAGGCCCTCCAGCACCTCGGGCAACAGGCCCTTGGCCACCCGGCTGGTGATCTCCCCCCGCTCGAAGAGGGCCACCAGCCGGGAAAGGCTTTCCGGGGTGAGGCGGGTCTCCTCCAGGGCAAGGCCCCGCTCGTTGAGAAGCCCAGCCACGTCCGCCAAGAGCCAGTTGGCCAGGGCCTGGGGGGAGGCTTGGCCCAGGGCCAGGGCCCGGTCCAGGAAGCGGGCCAGGGCGGGGGTGTAGGCCAGGACCTCGGCGTCTTGGGGCTTGATCCCCAGGGCCAGGTAGCGCCGTTCCTTCTCCCAGGGGAGCTCGGGCAGGCTTTGGCGGATCTCCTCCAGCCACGCCTGGGAGATGGGCACCGGGGGGAGGTCGGGCTCGGGGAAGTAGCGGTAGTCGGCCTCCTCCTCCTTGGTGCGCATGGGGTAGGTTTTGCCGCTTCCCTCCTCAAAGCCCATGGTGGCGGGCTTGACCCTCTCCCCCCGCCTCAGGATCTCCGTCTGGCGGCGGATCTCGTACTCCAGGGCCCGTTGCACGCTCTTAAAGGAGTTCAGGTTCTTGATCTCCACCTTGGTGCCCAAGGGCTCCCCGGCGCGGCGCACGGAAACGTTCACATCGGCCCGCATTTTCCCTTCCTCGGGGCTGGCCTCGGAGATGCCCAGGGTCTGGACCAGGGCCTGGATGCGCTGGAGGAAGAGCCGGGCCTCCTCAGGGGTTTTTAGGTCGGGCTCGGTAACCAGCTCGATGAGGGGGCTTCCCGCCCGGTTCAGGTCCAAGAGGGTGCGGTCCTCCAGGTGGAGGCTTTTCCCCGCGTCCTCCTCCAGGTGGAGGCGCTTAATGCGCACGGTTCTTTCCCCTAAGGGGAGGTGCCCCCCCTGGCCCAGGGGGAGGTCGTACTGGCTGATCTGGTAGTTCTTGGGCAGGTCGGGGTAGAAGTAGTTCTTGCGGTGGAAGAGGAGCCTTTCCGGAACCTGGCTTCCCAAGGCCAGGGCGAGCCGGAGGCCGAACTCCACCGCCTTTTGGTTGGGTACGGGAAGGGCCCCGGGGAGGCCCAGGCAGACGGGGCAGGTGTGGGTGTTGGGGGCTGCCCCGAAGTAGTCCGCCTCGCAGCCGCAGAAGGCCTTGGTCCGGGTCTTCAGGTGCAGGTGGACCTCGAGGCCGATGACCGCCTCGTACATGGCCTAAAGTTTACCAGCTGCCCTTTGCCTCAGGGGCGCTTGGCCCCTTCCTGCACCCCCGCCAGGCGCATGAACTCCTTGGGGTCCACCGCCCGGGAGAGGCCCATCTCGTAGGTGATGAGCTTGCGCCGGTAAAGGTCCGCCAGACAGGCGTCCATGGTGATCATCCCGTACTGGCCCCCGGTCTGGATGACGCTCCTAAGCTGGTGGCTCTTGCCCTCCCGGATCAGGGCCCTTACCGCAGGGGTGGCGATCATGAGCTCGTAGGCCAAGACCCGCCCGCCCCCGAAGGCCTTGGGCAGGAGCTGCTGGGTGAGGACCGCCACCAGGTTGTTGGAAAGCTGCACCCGCACCTGCTCCTGCTGGTTCTCCGGGAAGACGTCGATGATGCGGTCGATGGTCTCGGGGGCGGAGTTGGTGTGCAGGGTGCCCATGACCAGGTGCCCGGTCTCGGCGGCGGTGATGGCGGCGGCGATGGTCTCGTAGTCCCGCATCTCCCCCACCAGGATCACATCCGGGGCCTGGCGGAGGACGCTCCTTAGGGCCTTGTGGAAGCTGTGGGTGTCGGAGCCGATCTCCCGCTGGTTGATGATGGCCTTCTTGTGTTTGTGGAAAAACTCTATGGGATCCTCGATGGTCACGATGTGCACGGGCTTGCGCTCGTTGATGTAGTCGATCATGGAGGCCAGGGTGGTGCTCTTTCCTGACCCGGTGGGCCCCGTGACCAGGACCAGGCCCCTGGGGGCCATGGCGATCTCGGCGATGCTCTTGGGGAGGCCCAGCTCCTCAAAGCTCTTGATGGTGGCGGGCACCACCCTTAAGACTCCTCCCACACTTCCCCGTTGCAGGAAGACGTTGACCCGGTAGCGCCCCTTGCCCGGGAGGCTGAAGGAGAAGTCCAGCTCTTTCTCCTCCTCAAAGATGCGCTGTTGCTTCTCGTCCATGAGGGCGTACATGAGGCGGCGGGTGTCCTGGGGGGAGAGGGGTTCGTACTCCGTGGGGTGGAACTCCCCGTCCACCTTGATCATGGGGGGGAGGCCCACGGTGATCACCAGGTCGCTGGCCCCCCGCTCCACGGCCAGGGTCAAGAGGTCCACGATGTCGGGCGTTTTGGCCATAACAGCCTCCTTTACTCGATGGTGCGCGCCAGAACCTCCTCGAGGGTGGTGATCCCCTGGAGGGCCTTGTAGATGCCGTCTTCCCGCAGGGTCTTCATGCCCTTTCTGCGGGCGATCTCCTTGATCTCCGTGGCCGACTTGCCCGCCACGATGGCGTGGCGGATCTCGTCGTCCACCACCAAGAGCTCGTGGATGGCGTAGCGGCCCTTGTAGCCGGTGCCCCCGCAGCGCTCGCACCCCATGCCTTTAAAGAGCTTGGCCCCTCGGATCTCCTCTTGGGAAAGGCCTAGGCGCCGGAGGACTTCGGGGTCGGGCTTAACCTCCACCTTACAGCGGTCGCAGATCCTCCGCACCAGGCGCTGGGAAAGAACGCCGATGAGGGCGGCGGAGATGTTGAAGAGCTCCACCCCCATCTCGTCCAGGCGGGTGATGGCCTGGGCGGCGTCGTTGGTGTGCAGGGTGGCGATGACCAGGTGGCCGGTGAGGGCGGCCTCGGTGGCGATCTTGGCGGTTTCCGAGTCCCGGATCTCCCCCACCATGATGATGTCGGGGTCCTGCCGCAAGAAGGCCCTAAGGGCCCGGGCGAAGGTGAGCCCGGCCTGGGGGTTCACCTGGGTCTGGTTGATGCCGGGGATCTCGTACTCCACCGGGTCCTCGATGGTCTGGGTGTTCTTGTCGGGGGTGGCGATGCGCTTGAGGATGGAGAAGGTGGTAAAGCTCTTGCCGCTTCCGGTGGGTCCGGTGATGAGGAAGATGCCGTAGGGTTTGGAGATCACCTCCTGGAAGCGCTCAAAGACCCCGGGGGCGAAGCCTAGCCCTTCGATCTCCGGGATGTCGGCGGCCTTTTTCAGGAGGCGCATCACCGCCTTTTCCCCGTAGACGGTAGGCAGGGTGGAGAGGCGAAGGTCCACATCGATAGAACCTTCCCGGTAGCGCACCCGCCCGTCCTGGGGTAGGCGCCTTTCGGCGATGTTGAGGCCGCCCATGATCTTGACCACGCTGATGACGGAGTTTAGAGCCCCTTTGGGCAGGGTGGTGTACTGGCGCAGGGTACCGTCGATGCGGAGGCGCACCAGCACATCCGACTGCCGGGGTTCTATGTGGATGTCAGAGGCATCCTGCAGGTAGGCCTCCCGGATCACCTGCTTGACAAACTTCTGGGCGGCGCTTTCGTCCAGCTCGGAAAGGGCGGAAGCCTCCTCCTCTTCCTGGTACCCCTTGGCCAGCTCCTTGGCCAGTTCCCCCAGCTCCTCTTTGCCGTAAAAGCGCTCGATGAGCTTGGTGATGGCGGCCTCCGTGGTTACGGCGGGCACCACCTCGTAGGCCAAGCCCTTGCGTTTCAGGGCCAGGCGCACGTCGTCCAGGGCCAGGATGTTCCGGGGATCCTTCATGAGGAGGACCAGGGTCTTGCCCTCCAGGTGGTGGGGGAAGACCCCGTATCGCCGGGCCAGGTCCTCGGGGATGAGGAGGGCGGCGCCGGGGTCCGGGGGGTTCTCCTCGGGGCTGATGTAGGGGTAGCCCAGCTGGGCGGCCACCGCTTGGGCCAGGGCCTCGGGTTTGAGCTTGCCCGAGGCCACCAGGGTGTCCTCGAGGCGCCCTCCCCCTTGGCGCTGTTTCTTCAGGGCCTCCTCCACGTCCTCGGGCCGGACCAGGCCCAGCTCCACCAGGATCTCCCCCAGGGGTTTGGCCTTAGGTAGGCGCCTTTGCACCTCGAGGGCCTCCCTTAAATCCTCGCGGCTCAGGCGACCCTCCTGGACCAGGACCTCCCCCAGGCGGCTTTTCTCCGGATAGGTCCGGTGGAAAAGGGACTCCCACTCTTTGGGGGGGGTGAGGAGGAAGCGGGCGGGCTGGCCCAAAAGCTCCCCCACCGCTTCCTTATGCCGGGGGTCGGCGAGGACCACCTCCACCTCCCCGTTTTTGAACCGAACGGGCACGGCGCTGTAGCGCAGGGCATCCGAGCGCAGGAGAAGGTTAGCGGCGGCGGGGTCGGGGGATAGGCCCTGGGTGGAGGGGAGAAACTCCATTCCCTTCTGCTCCGCCAAAACCCGGTAGAGAACTTCCTCGGGTAGCCCCTTGCGCACCAGGATGCGGCCCAGGAGATCCCCGGTCTTTTCCTGCTCCACCAGGGCTTCCTCCAGGGTGTTTCGGTCCAAAAGGCCCTTTTGCACCAAAAGCTCGCCCACCTTCAGCTCCTCCCGACTGGGGCCGCTGGGGGGAGGGGGTAGGGGTAGGCCGAGCTCCGGGTAGCTCTTGGCCAAGGCATAGAGGAAGGCGCTCTTGGTGGCCTGGTAGGGTTCCACCACCATCCCGGTGAGGTCCTCCACCTCCTCGAGGGCCAAGGTGTCCAAGGGATTCACGAAGGCCACCCGCACCACCCCCGCCTCCTCGTCCAGGGCGAAGGGGATGGCCTGGAGTTCCTTGGCCTTCTCTGCCGGCAGGAGGGCCTTCACCTTGGGGGGGATCTCCAGGGTGTGAAGCTCCACCAAGGGGATGCCGAAGTGGTCCTCGATGGCCTGGGCGATCCTTCTTTCAGAAAGGAGCCCCGAGTCCACGATGACCTCGGCCAAGGAACCCCCCACCTCCCGGTGCTTTTCCAGGGCCATCTGGAGCTCCTCGTCGGTGAGGAGGCCGGCATCCAACAGGATGGCCCCTAGCCGCTTGTCTCCGATGGTGAGCACGCTCATCCCAATCCTCCCCGTGGCTTCCTGAATGGAGTCTCCAACATCCGTATGAAACGCGTGTAAAAGAACTCCCTTTCTCGCAAGGGGGGCACCAAAACGGTGTACGCCCCCACCAGGTTGCCCCCCAGCACGTCGGTAAAGATCTGGTCCCCCACCACCGCCACCTGAGAGGGGGGTAGTTCTAGAGCCCGCAGAGCCTTTCGGAAGCCTAGCCAGGGCTTCAGGGCGGGGGCGTGGCCAGGGAGGCCCAGGGCCTTTTGCACCCTAGCGAAGCGCTCGGGCAGGGCGTTGGAGAGGAGGTAGACGGGCATCTCGGCCTTCAACCCCTCCAGCCAGGTGCGGTGGTCGGAAGGGATCTCCTCCTCCCCGTAGGGCAGAAGGGTGTTGTCCAGGTCCAGGATGACGCCCTTCAGGCCTCGAGCCCTGAGCCACTCCGGGGTGAGGTGAAGGAGGGAGGGAAGGACCGCCCGCGGGAAGAGCATAGCCTTATTCTGGCACGGGCAGGTGAAGGGCCCCTTAACGGGGAAGCATCACCAACCCCCACATCCGCCCCGTTTTTCCCTGGTCCCGGCGGTGGGAGAAGAGGGTGGGCTCGCAGTGGGTGCATAGGCCCACCCGGTAGATGCGCTCTTCCTTCAGCCCCGCCCGCTTCGCCTGCAAAAGAAGGGCCTTCTCCAGGTCCAGAAGGTACTTGCCAGGGGCCTTGGGATCGGGGGTGAAGGTGGGCAGGCCGGCCTGTTGGAAAACCCCTGCTACCTCCTCCCCCACCTGGTAGCACCCGCCCCCGATGCCGGGGCCGATGGCCAGGTGGGCTTCCTTTGGGTCTAGGCCCAGACCGTCCAGAAGGGCCAGGGCTTTGGGCAGGATGCCTCCCACCACCCCCCGCCAGCCTGCGTGCAGGGCGGCCACAGCCCCTTGGGGGTGGTAGAGGAGGAGGGGGTAGCAGTCCGCCACCCCCACCCGCAGGAGGAGGCCCGGCGTGCGGGTGAGGAGGCCATCCCCTTCCCAAACCCCGGGGCCTTCCACCAGGTGGATCTCCGTGCCGTGTACCTGTTTGAGCCCGGCCACGGGGGGATGGCCGAATCGAGAGAGGACCCGCCTTTGGTTCTCGGCCACCCGTTCGGGGTCGTCCCCGGTGGCGGCGGAGAGGTTCAGGCTTTGAAAGGGCCCCTGGGACACCCCACCCAGGCGGGTGGTGAAGCCATGGGGCACGGGTAGTGGAGTGGTGAGGAGGGGAACCATGGCTCTATTGTGCCCTGGGGTTCCGCAAAGCGTGCCCTTACCCCTATTCTTAATAGGCTCAGGCGTATACTATAACCCCATGAGGACGGACCGGAACCAGCTCCGCTTCAACCAGGTGTTGCTTACCCTTCTTTTGCCCTTGGCAGCGCTTTTGGACCTTCCCCTTTTGGTCTATCTCCTTTTCCTCCTGATGGCCAGCCAACATACCCCTTGGGACTTGATGGTGGCCCTGAAGCGGGCTCTGGGCATCCCCGCTAGGCTGGTGGAGGAGGACCCCAGGCCCCACCGCTTCGCCCGCACCTTGGGGGCGGTGTTTTTGGGGCTGGCCTCCCTTTTCCTCCTCCTGGGCCTCAAGGGGGTGGGCTATGCCTTAGCCCTTTTGGTGGCCTTCCTAGCCTTCATCAACCTGGCCTTCGGTTTCTGCTTGGGGTGCTTCCTCTACCTGCACCTGCGCTACGCCCGGGCCCTTTTCACCGGGAAATAGCCTCCAGAAGCCGCACCATCTCGATGGCGGTGAAGACCGCCTCGGCTCCCTTGTTCCCCGCCTTGCCCCCGGCCCTTTCCTGGGCCTCCTCCGGGGTGTTGGTGGTGAGGACGCCGAAGACGATGGGCTTTTCCGTCTGGAGCATGGCCTGCATGAGGCCGCTGGCCGCCTGGGCGGCCACGTACTCGAAGTGGGGGGTTTCCCCCCGCACCACGGCCCCTAAAGCCACCACCGCATCCACGTCGGGGCGCAGGGCCAGGCGCTTGGCCACCAGGGGCAGCTCAAAGGAACCCGGCACCCAGGCCACCAGGACCTCTCCAGGGTCCCCGCCCAGGCGGGCGTAGGCCTCGAGGGCCCCCTCCAGAAGCAACTTGGTCACCCGCTCGTTGAAGCGGCCCACGGCGATGGCCAGGCGTACCCCTTTGGCGGTGAGGATGGGGGAGAGGGTCTTGGGCTTCATGGCCCCAATATACTTTGGGGGTGGAGCGGTATCTCCTGGTGGCCTTGGGCGGGGCTTTGGGCTCCGCCCTGCGCTATGGGCTTGGGGCCTGGGTACAGGTCCTTACCGGCCCCAGCTTCCCCTATAGCACCCTCTTGATCAACGCTCTGGGCAGTTTCCTCATCGGCGTGGTGATCCGCCTGTCCCTGGAGGGGGCCCTTTCCGGGGAAGGGCGCCTCTTCCTGGCGGTGGGGGTGTTGGGGGGGTTTACCACCTTCTCCACCTTTAGCTACGAGACCCTGGCCCTGCTCCAGGACGGTGAGGTAGGGAGGGCCTTGGTGTACGTTTTGGCCAGCGTTTTCCTGGGCCTCCTCCTGGTGCTTTTGGGCTACCGCCTGGGCGGGGCCCTGGTAGCCTAGGGGTATGAAGCTGGAAGGGGAGGCCAAGCTCCTGCGCATCTTCGTGGGAGAGTCAGACCGGCATGGGGGAAGGCCCCTCTATGAAGCCATCGTCCTCGAGGCCAAGCGCCAGGGCCTGGCGGGGGCCACGGTGTTTAAGGGCTTCATGGGTTTCGGCGCCCACTCCCGCATCCACACCGCCAAGGTGCTTCAGCTTTCCGAGGACCTGCCGGTGATGGTGGAGATCGTGGACGCCGAGGAGAAGATCCGGGCCTTCCTGCCCGTACTGGACGAGATGGTGAAGGAGGGCCTGGTCACCTTGGAGAAGGTGGAGGTCATCCGCTACCAAAGCCGGTGATCCAGAATCCTTTCTTCCCTTGGGGGCCAAGGTACCCTTAGACCATGGAGCGGGTACCACCGGGGCAGATCATCACCGAGCGCTTCCCCATCCTCACCTACGGGGAAGAACCCCGGATCGCTCCAGAGGCGTGGCGCTTTGAGCTCTTCGGCCTGGTGGAGGCGCCCCTCGCCCTCACCTACGTCGAACTCCTGGCCCTGCCCCAGGTGGAGGTAACCCGGGACTTCCACTGCGTCACCCGCTGGAGCCGCTTGGATGTGGCGTGGAAGGGGGTTCGAGTGAAGGACCTCCTGGAAAGGGCGAGGCCCAAGCCCGAGGCGGTGGCCGCCCTGGTCCACAGCTACGGGGGCTACACCACCAACCTCCTCCTGGAGGACCTCCTGCGGGAGGATGTCCTCCTGGCCCACACCCTTTTTGGCAAGCCCCTGCCTCCTGAAAGGGGAGGCCCGGTGCGCCTCCTGGTACCCCACCTCTACGCCTGGAAAAGCGCCAAGTGGGTGCGGGGCATAGAGCTTCTGGACCACCTGGAGCTGGGCTTTTGGGAAAAGCTCGGGTACCACTGGCGGGGGGATCCCTGGCGGGAAGAGCGCTTCCAGGAGGGGCCTGTTCCCGCCGCAAGCCTCAGGTTCCGCAGTAAGAAACCTTGATACAATCAGGCTAAGGAGGTGGGAGCATGACCCCCCTGGAGCGGGCTCGCCTGGATGTGGAGGAGGCTTTGCGGCGCTACCGGGAGTGCGTGGCGGGCGAGGAGATGGAGTATGGCTCAGAGTACGAGCGGGTGACCTTCATGGAGTACGAAGCCCCGGCCCCCGATCCCTGCGCCGAGGCTTTTTCCCGGCTTCTGGCTGCGGTGCGGACCTATGAGGCGGCAGGGGGAAGCCGGGAGGAGCTGGACTTGGGCTCCCTGCGGGAGCCGATCTACGACGCCCTGGACAGGGGGTAGGCCACAGGCTTTCCCTGCTGGAAGTAGAGCGCTTCCCGGTATCCTAGGTCGATAAGGAGGTCCGCTGTCTGGGGAAAACGGTGGCCCACCTGGTGGGGCTGGTGGGCATCGGAGCCCAGGACCACCCCGATGCCGAGCTCTTGCGCCCGGCGGAGGAGGGCGGGGGCCGGGTAGATTTCTCCCGCTGGGTTCCTGAGCCCGGAGGTGTTCACGTCCAGGCTAAGCCCCTCCTCGGCGATGACCCTGAGGGCAGGTTCGGCCAGCTCCACAAGGGCTTCCTCCGGAAGGCGGTGGCCGAACTTCTTGGGCAGGTCCAGGTGGCCGATGGCGTGAAAGAGGCCGCTTCTTGCCGCTTTTTCCACCTCCTGGAAGTAAGCCTGGAAGATCTCCTTCAGGTCCCGCCAGGTGTACTCCTCCTGGTGGTCGGGATGGTCCAGGGGCCAGGCCCCCAGGTAGTGGACGCTGCCGATCACGTAGTCGAAGGGGTAGCCTTTAAGCAGGGTGCGCACGAACTCCTCCGTGCCCTCGTGGAAGTCAGCCTCGAGGCCGATCCCCACGTAAAGATCCGGGTGATCCTCCCGGATTTTCTCCAGGGCCAGGAGGTAAAAGGGCAGGGCCTCGAGGCGCATGCGGCTTTGGGGGTCGTACCAAGCGGGCATGGGGCTGTGGTCGGTAAAGACCACTCCCTTTAGCCCGGCTTTCCGAGCGTAAAACAGGTATTCCCCCGGGGCCCCCTGGGCATGGCCGCAAAGAGGAGTGTGGACGTGGCTATCCACCACGTGCCGATTCTATCCGAAGAAGGGTTCCCTCCCAGGTGTAGGCGACCACCTTTTGCCCCAGGGCCTGGGATAGGTCCAGGGAGAGGAAGGGATCCTCCAGGAGCCCTCCTTCGGGTGGAGGGAGGGTGGTCACCTCCTGCACCAGAACGGTCAGGGCTGGGGGTGGGGGAAGAAGGGCGGGGTAGCGTTCCAGGATGGCTTCCACCCGGAAGGCCTCCGCCCAAAGCCGCTTTAGGGCGAAAAGAGCCTCCCTTGGGGTCTGGGCCGGGTGGTAGACTCCCTCCCCTGCCCGCCGCACAAGGAAGGGCCCCCTGCCCCCAAGGGCTTCCAGGAAGGCCTCGGCCCGCTCGGGAAGGAGATAGCTTTCCCGCACCGCCCGCTTTGCCTCCTCCGCCGCCAGCAGCAACCTTTCCTCGTCTATGCGCACCCCAAAGACCCCCTGAAAAAGCCTCCCGATGCGCTCGGCAAGGTTGTTGAGGCGGGCGAACTCTTCCCAAAGCCCCACCACCCAGGTCCCCTTTACGGGGAAACCCAGCTCCTGGGCCTGCCTCAGGAGAAGAACCTCCCCTTGGCCTTCCGCCTGGGCCAAGGGGGTTAATCCCGGGTTCACCATGGGTACCAAGCCCGGCGGCCACGGCAGGGCCAGGGCCCGCCACGGGCGGAAAGCGCCGGGGTTTCTCCGCCCAAGAGGCCCTGGGCTTTAAGGCATGGCCCCAAATCCCCCACGGGACACGCGTTGGAGCGCCTCAAGTCCATCACAGGGGCCGGGGGTTCAGACAAAGCGCACCCCTTCGGCCCGGGTCACCTTGCCCTGGTAAAGGAAGGTGATCTGGCGTAAGGCCGCCTGGAGGTCAAAGGGGGTAAGGGCGCTGGTGGCGTCCTCAGGAAGGACCACCCGATACCAGCGCAAAGCGGCGGAGCCAGCGGTGTGGAGCACGCAAATGTTGGCCACGGTGCCCGTCACCACCACGTGCTTTACCCCCCAAAGGTGCAGGTAGTGGTCCAGGGGGGTGCCGTAGAAGGCGTCGTAGCGCACCTTCTGGATGATCAGGTCCCCTGGTTCGGGGCGGAGATCCTCCAGGATCTCCGCCCCCCAGGTACCCGCCACCGCATGCCGGGGCCAGATCTGGAACTCGGGGTCATCCTCCCGGTGCCAGTCCTGGGTGTAGACCACCCTTACCCCCGCCTGCCGTGCCCTCTCTAGGAGGAGCCTTATGGCGGGGACGCTTTTGGGGGCCTCGGGCACGAAAAGGGCTCCTTGGGGGTGGGCGAAATCGTTTTGCATGTCCACCACGATCAAGGCGGTTTCCCTGGCGGGGAGCTCTAGGCTTTCCACCTTGGGGATTTCCGGAACCTCTATCATACCCTTATTTTGCCACCTTGACCTGGGGGAGGGGAGGGGCTACACTCTAGCGCATGAAAATACGGGACCTCCTAAAGGCGCGCAAGGGGCCCCTTTTCTCCTTTGAGTTCTTCCCCCCCAAGACCCCGGAAGGGGAGGAGGCCCTTTTCCGCACCATGGAGGAGCTCAAGGCCTTTCGGCCCGCCTTCGTCTCCATCACCTACGGGGCCATGGGGAGCACGCGGGAGCGGAGCGTGCTCTGGGCCAAGCGCATCCTGGACCTGGGCCTTCGGCCCCTCGCCCACCTTACCGTGGCGGGGCAGAGCCGCAAGGAGGTGGAAAGGGTTTTGGAGCGCTTCGTGGCGGCAGGGGTGGAGAACATCCTGGCCCTCCGGGGCGACCCGCCCCAGGGGGAGAGGGTCTTCCGTCCCCATCCCGAGGGGTTCCGCTACGCCGCCGAGCTTGTGGCCCTCATCCGCGAGCGCTACGGGGAAGCGGTTTCCGTGGGCGGGGCCGCCTACCCCGAGGGTCACCCGGAAAGCACGAGCCTCGAGGCCGACCTGCGCCATTTCAAGGCCAAGGTGGAGGCGGGGCTGGACTTTGCCATCACCCAGCTCTTCTTCAACAACGCCCATTACTTCGGCTTCCTGGAAAGGGCCAGGAGGGTGGGCATAGAAATCCCCATCCTCCCCGGCATCATGCCCATCACCAGCTACACCCAGCTCCGCCGCTTCACCGAGGTCTGCGGGGCCAGCATCCCCGGGCCCCTCCTTTCCAGGCTGGAAAAGCACCAGGAGGATCCCAAGGCTATCCTGGAGATCGGGGTGGAGCATGCCACCCGCCAGGTGGCGGAGCTTTTGGAGGCCGGGGTGGAGGGAGTGCACTTTTACACCCTCAACAAAAGCCCGGCCACCCGCATGGTCCTGGAGCGGCTGGGCTTCCGGCCCTGGGCCCGGACGTCGGAGGGGGTTTAAGTACCCCGTCGTGGCCCAAGCCACGCCGAGGCCCCCAAGAGACCAGGGGCGCGCCGCTTCGGCTTTGGCCGATGGGGTCACCCTTGCACACGGGTGCCTAGACCTCTACCCCCACTCCCAGGGTGGCCAGGCTCACCTCCTGGCCCCTTAGGGCGAGGAGCTTGCCCAGCTCCAAAAGCTTCTCCTCCTCCCCGTGGGCCAAAAGCACCCGGGGCTGGTCCATAAGCCAGTCCAAGAGCTCGTCCTGCCCCGCATGCCCCGAGAAGCCGCCTAGGGTGTGGACGCTGGCCCTAAGGGGCACCTCCTGCCCCAGGAGGCGGATACGCTCGGGCCTTTGGATGATCTCGGCTCCTAGGCCCCCTCGAGGCTGGTATCCCACGAAGACCAGGGCGTTCTTGGGGTCGGAAAGGCCGTGCTTCAGGTGGTGGAGGATCCGCCCCCCGGTGAGCATGCCGCTTCCCGCGATCACCACCATGGGCCCGGGCTCCCTGAGCAGGGTTTTGGAGGTCTCCACGCTTTCCACCACTTCCAGGCCTCGAGGACGGAAGGGGTTCTTGCCCTGGAGGAAGTAGGCCTGCACTTCCTCGCTGAAGTAGGGCACCAGGCTGGGGTAGAGGAGGAGCACCCGCTCCGCCATGGGCGAGTCCAGGTAGATGGGGGCTTTGGGTAGCCGGTGGCCGTTCTCGTAAAGCACGAAGAGGATTTCCTGGGCCCGCTCCAGGGCGAAGGAAGGGATGAAGACCTTCCCTCCCCGGTCCAGGGTCGTTTCCAGGATGGCCAGGAACTCCTCCACGGTTTCCGGAAAAGAGCGGTGGGGCCGGTCCCCGTAGGTGCCTTCGGAGAGGACCAGGTGGGCCTTGGGCGGAGGGGAGGGGTCGGGGAGGACCCTCTTCTGGCGGTTCCCCAGATCCCCGCTGTACACGAAGGTCTTGCCCTCCCCCTGGGCCACCACGAAAGCGCTTCCCGGAAGGTGCCCCGCCTGGCCGAAGGTGAGGGTGAGGTCCCCCAGCCTGAGCCATTCCCCATACTCCAGGAGGCGGACGTGGCGGAGGGCTTCCTCCACATCCTCCTCGCCAAAAAAGGGGGTTTCCATGACCTTGAGGGCGTCCTCGAGGACGATGCGCGTGAGGAGCAAGGTGGCCCGGGTGGCGTAGACGGGCCCCCGGTAACCCTCGCGGAAGAGCTTGGGCAGGCGACCCACATGGTCCAGGTGGGCGTGGGTGAGGATCACGGCGTCCACCGCCTGGGGATCAAAGCCAAAGGGGGCGTGGTTCTTCTCTTCCTCGCGCCCCTGGAACATGCCGCAGTCCAGGAGAACCTTTTTGCCCTCGGCCACGAGGAGGTGGCAGCTTCCCGTCACCTCCCGAGCGGCGCCAAAAGGTACGATGCGCATGCCTTTATCTTGACACTCACCTGTGGGTGTGCTAGCCTATTCCCTCGGACAGGGTCCTATCCCCCGTCCTGCCACCCTAGCTCAACAGGCAGAGCACCCGACTTGTAATCGGGGGGTTGGGGGTTCAACTCCCCTGGGTGGCTCCAAGTGGGCGTGGGCAGGTGCCCGAGCGGCCAAAGGGGACGGTCTGTAAAACCGTTGGCGTATGCCTTCGCTGGTTCGAATCCAGCCCTGCCCACCAAAGGTGTGCCCAGCACACCCCATGCGGGAGTAGCTCAGTTGGTAGAGCATCGGCTTCCCAAGCCGAGGGTCGCGGGTTCGAGTCCCGTCTCCCGCTCCACGAGCTCGCGTAGCTCAGCAGGTAGAGCACACCCTTGGTAAGGGTGAGGTCGCCGGTTCGAGCCCGGCCGCGAGCTCCATCTTTTTGTCTGCCCTGGGCTTAAGGCCCCCAGGGCGGCTTTTGCGTGCAAAAAGAAGGAGGAACCATGGCCAAGGGCGAGTTTGTCCGTACGAAGCCTCACGTGAACGTGGGGACGATTGGGCACGTGGACCACGGGAAGACGACGTTGACGGCGGCTTTGACGTTTGTGACGGCGGCGGAGAACCCGAATGTGGAGGTGAAGGACTACGGGGACATTGACAAGGCGCCGGAGGAGCGTGCGCGTGGGATTACGATCAACACGGCGCATGTGGAGTACGAGACGGCGAAGCGGCACTATTCGCACGTGGACTGTCCGGGGCACGCGGACTACATCAAGAACATGATCACGGGTGCGGCGCAGATGGACGGGGCGATTTTGGTGGTATCGGCGGCGGACGGGCCGATGCCGCAGACGCGGGAGCACATCTTGTTGGCCCGGCAGGTGGGGGTGCCGTACATCGTGGTGTTCATGAACAAGGTGGACATGGTGGACGATCCCGAGCTGTTGGACCTGGTGGAGATGGAGGTTCGGGATCTTTTGAACCAGTACGAGTTTCCTGGGGACGAGGTGCCGGTGATTCGTGGGAGCGCGCTGTTGGCGCTGGAGCAGATGCACCGGAATCCCCAGACGAAGCGCGGGGAGAACGAGTGGGTGGACAAGATTTGGGAGTTGTTGGACGCGATTGACGAGTACATCCCGACGCCGGTGCGGGACGTGGACAAGCCGTTCTTGATGCCGGTGGAGGACGTGTTTACGATCACGGGGCGCGGGACGGTGGCGACGGGGAGGATTGAGCGTGGGAAGGTGAAGGTTGGGGACGAGGTGGAGATTGTGGGCTTGGCTCCGGAGACGCGGCGGACGGTGGTGACTGGGGTGGAGATGCACCGGAAGACGCTTGCGGAGGGGATAGCTGGGGACAATGTGGGTTTGCTGCTCCGGGGTGTAAGCCGGGACGAGGTGGAGCGGGGTCAGGTGTTGGCGAGGCCTGGGAGCATTACGCCGCACACGAAGTTTGAGGCTTCGGTGTACGTGCTGAAGAAGGAGGAGGGTGGGCGGCACACGGCGTTTTTTTCTGGGTACCGTCCGCAGTTTTACTTTCGGACGACGGATGTGACTGGGGTGGTGGAGTTGCCTCCTGGGGTGGAGATGGTGATGCCTGGGGACAATGTGACGTTTACGGTGGAGCTGATCAAGCCGGTGGCGTTGGAGGAGGGCCTCAGGTTTGCCATCCGGGAGGGTGGGCGGACCGTGGGCGCCGGCGTGGTCACCAAGATCCTGGAGTGAG
>NZ_JAKEDU010000020.1 GCF_021462405.1 Thermus tengchongensis
GGTGGGCCAGGGATAGCGGTTGAGGAAGCGGGAAAGAGCAGAGGGGGATTTGGTCCTGCTGTGCTGGGGCCTGGCTTTGCCGTGGCCGGTGAGAAGGAGGAGAAGAAGCGCTTTGAGGGATTCGCGGAGGTGGGGGGTTGGCAGGAGGGCCAGGAGGGTTCAGAGTAGAGAATGGGCCGTTTGGGTCATGGCACCCTTCATCCGAAGGGAACCCGGCGGCCCTTTTCAAGTGGTCCCCTGGCGCATGGGTATGCGGGGGGTGGATAAGTGCAAGTTTTGAGCAAACCAACCCCCCACCGTTTTTTACCCCTCGCCCCGCTTTACCCCCCTTTCCTTGCCAAGTGGTAAACTTGGGGGGATATGGTGGGAAGCGCAAGGCAGCGGGCAGGGGAGGCCATTGCTCGGCGGCGGCGGGAGCCGGGGCTGACCTTGGGCGAGGTGGCGCAGGAGCTGGGGGCTTCCGACGGGTACGTGTGGAAGCTGGAGAGGGGATTGGTCAACCTGGAGAATGTATCCTACGGGCGGCTCACAGCCCTGATGCGGGCCTTGCGCTGGACCCCGGAGGAGTTCACCCGGGCCACGGGGGTGGTGGTCCCCGGGCTTACCGTGGAGGAAACGCCGGGGGCTCCACCGGTGCCCCTGTTGAAGGTGCCCGTGTGGGGCAGGGAGGACTACTTGGTCCTGGGGCTGCCCGGGGTGGAGGTGGACCCCAGGGATCTGCGGGCTTTGGAGCACGGAGGCGGGTTTCTGGTGTACCGGGAGGGGGAGGAGCCGAACCCTGGGGAGCTGGTGGTGGTGATGGTCCGGAAGGGTGAGGCTTCGCCCTACCCAGCACGGTTCCTCGGCCTCACTCCCCGAAGGAGCTACGTGGTGGAAACCCTGGGATGCCCCAAGGACCAACGCACCCTGGAAAAGGGGGATTTTGTCCTCCACCGGGTGGTGGGGGAGGTGCGGGTGTGGGGGTGAAGGGTGCCCAGGCTAAGCCGCTTCTACGGCATTGCCGTGGCCATGTTCTACGACGACCATCCCCCGCCCCATTTCCACGCCCGGTATGGGGATCACGAGGCCCTGATCGGCATTGTGGACCTGCGGGTTCTGGCGGGCTCGTTGCCGCCCAAAGCCATGGCCCTGGTGGTGGAATGGGCCCTCTTGCACCAGGGGGAACTCATGGACAACTGGCACCGGGCCCGGCGGCGGGAGCCCCTGGTGCCCATCCCGCCTCTGGTGTAGGGTGGAGGGGAGGATGCGCCTGGTGCGGATCGTGAAGGTAAAGCCCCTGGGGGACTATCGGCTTCTCCTGGGTTTTGACGATGGCACGGAGGGGGAGGTGGCCTTCTCCCCGGGGGAGTTCACGGGGGTGCTGGAGCCCCTGCGGGACCCCGCTTTCTTCGCCCAGGCCCACCCCGACCCCGAGTTCGGGTCCCTGGCCTGGCCGGGGGAGATCGAGCTTGACCCCCTGGTGGTCTACGAACGGGCCACGGGGCGGAAGGTGGTGGGATAGGCGGTTCCTCTAGGAACCCCGGTTCCACTTTGGGAGAAGCCGGGGACAGGGGGGATTTCCTGAAGACCCCGGTGTTTCGTGATCAAGGGGCAGGGTCTTGCCCTTGGCCCTCATCGTTGACTCAAAACTTGCACCTCCCGAATACCCTGCATAAACACCCCCTTCCCCCCGCAGGCGGGGGCCAAAGACCCAAAGCTCCCAGCTCGGCCATGAGGACCCGCAAGACCACCTCCCGCAGAAGCAGGCGCGCCGCCTCCCGCCAAGAAAGACCTCCCCCGTCTGGAGCTAGCCTCACCCAGTGGGCCAGCAGGTAAGCCAGGAAGGACAACCCCAGAACCCGATGCGCCCCCACGGCCGTCCGCTGCCCAAAACGCCCCAGGGAAAACTCCCCCTTCATGGTCCGCAAAAAGTGCTCGATGGTAAACCGCCGCCGCCCCCACACCAGCACAGTCCGTGGCCCCGCGGGAAAGGTGGCCACCACGTACCGCCACTCCCACCCTCCCCCGGGTAAGGGATAGCGGTACCTGCTCACCCACACGGGAAAGGGAAGTCCCCGCAGGTGCACCCGGCTCCCCTGCCGTCTGAGCCCAAAGAGGGGAAGCCCCTCCCCCGTCTTCTTTGGGGCCCCCACCCCAAATGAACTCCCGGTCCCGCCGCATCCCCACCACCGCTTCCAGACCCAACCCCCGCACCCCCACAAGAAACCGGGCGGTGCCGAAGGCAGCATCGGCGGCCACCCGGAGGCGGAAGGCCCTCCTCATCCAGACGGGCAGGGAGGCCAGAAGACGCAGGGCCAGGAGGGAAAGGGCCTTCTCCTCCTTCCCCCGCCACACCCGGTAGGCCCAGGGGATGCGCAGCTCTCCCAGGACCAGATAGAGCACCACCAGGTGGAGCCCCCACTTGCCGTGGAAAAAGGAGAGGGGCAAGGNGGAGAGGGGCAAGGCGGGGAAGAGGCCCCGCTTCTCCAGGGTGACCAGGTCCAGGACCACCAGGAGCCTGGGCTTGGGCCCCCGCCTGGGCCTGGCCCGGTGCAGGGCCTCTTGGGCTTCTTGACGGGCCAGGCGGATGAGGGTGCGGGTGGGCCAGGGATAGCGGTTGAGGAAGCGGGAAAGAGCAGTTGCTTTGCCCGTAGGGCAAACAGATTTGCGTAAGCAAGAGGGGGATTTGGTCCTGCTGTGCTGGGGCCTGGCTTTGCCGTGGCCGGTGAGAAGGAGGAGAAGAAGCGCTTTGAGGGATTCGCGGAGGTGGGGGGTTGGCAGGAGGGCCAGGAGGGTTCAGAGTAGAGAATGGGCCGTTTGGGTCATGGCACCCTTCATCCGAAGGGAACCCGGCGGCCCTTTTCAAGTGGTCCCCTGGCGCATGGGTATGCGGGGGGTGGATAAGTGCAAGTTTTGAGTTGTTTCCTCTTGGGGGATTGCAAAAGCAGCCACCCCCGGCCTTCTACCGGGGGTGGCTACCGACCGGGAATCCGCAGTCCCTAAGTTCAGGGATAGCCCTTTTCCCTCCGGCTGTCAATGGCGATGGTGGGAGCGTTGGGTCATAACTTGAGGGCAGGTAGCACCAGCCGGGGCAGGCCCATCTGGGCGGTGAGGAAGTCCACGTAGACCCTCAGGTAGGGCCAGAGGTGGAGAGGCAGGTTCCGCTCCCGGAAGACCCGGAAGAGGGCTTCGTCGGGGAAGGTGGAACTCCGGTAGCGGGCGGCCAGGCGCAGGTGGACGAAGCCGAAGCTCCCCTCTTCGTCCTGGAACTCCAGCCTGAGCTCCAGGCCTGCCTGGAAGCCCTCCTCGGTCCTCGTGGGGCCAAAAGCGGAAAGCCCACCCGGGGCAGGGCCAAAGCGCTTTTTGCCCTGTGGAGGACGCTCCAGCTTGGCGTGGACCTCGAGGAGCTCCACCCCCAGGATCTCCAGGCCGGCGATGAAGTTGGCGTAGGCCTCCGGGGAGGGTTCCCCGTCCCCCTTGGTGGAGAGGAGCCCAGCCCGGCGCAGGGTGTTGTAGACCCGTTGGTAGGTGAGGCCAAGCTCCTTGGCGATGGCGGAAACGCTTTTGCCTTCCTGGTAGAGCCTACGGATGGTGGCGGAGGTGTCTTTTTTCATCTTTTAGGCAACGGTAAAGCTTCGTGAGGAGCCAGCTGTGGGGGAGGACCACTCTTCCTCTAGGTTCCCTTCCCATGTTCTTTGCCTCAATCCTTCTGCAAGCCTGGCCACCTCCCTCCTAAGGGAGGTCAACTCCCTTTTGAGGGAGCCCAAGGCGTAGGCTTCTGAGAGCAGGCTTACAATGTACTGGTTCAGGCTTACCCCTTCCGCTCTCGCTTCCTCGTCCAGGCGACGGTGGAGGCCCTTGGGCATGCGCACTAGGATGCGGCCGCTGTACTCCCGCTCGGTGCTGGGTAAGGGAATGGGATCTCCGTGTTCGTAGGCGGTTTCCAGCCAAAGCTGGCGGGCTTCTTCCACATTGGCGAGGGCTTCCTCTGGGGTTTCCCCCACGGAAACACAGCCTTCTAAATCAGGGATGAGGGCGGTAAAGCCTCCTTCCGGTTCAGGTACCAGGAGCACCGGGTACTTTAGGCTCAGGTAGTACTCCAGGGGTTTCTCCACTTCCTTCCGCATCACTCCTCCTCTGCTAGCTCCTCTATGCTTCTGCCTGTGACCCATTCCAAAGCGCTAGCCACCTGCCGCAAGTATGTGCGCGTGACCCTTTGACCACCTCTCTTGGGTACCGTAAGCTGGCGTCCTTTGGGATGGCGGAACTGGTGGTGGCTTCCTTTTGAGCGAACGAGAATAAAGCCGAAGTTCGTAAGGATAGCCTCCACCTCTTCATAGCGCATCTCCGGGGGCAGAGCGAGGAGCTTCTTTAGGAGCTTGTCTTTCTTGCTCACCCCAGCCTCCCGTATGCTACTACCGGTGATATCACTTCGTCAAGGAGTCTGGTTGAAGGGGAGAGTTCCCTGCACCGCCCGCCGGGTTTTGCGGGCCTCCACGCTGAGGTGGCCGTAGCTTCCCGCCAAGAGGTTGAAGTCCTGGGCGTCCGCCAAGCGGCCCTTGCGCTCGGCCAGCCCGTAGAGGCGGTAGGCCAGGGCTCTGGCCCCTTCCGCCAAGGCCTCGGGGGTGCGGGCCAGGAGGCTGGTGGCGGCGGCTTCCCCCTGCTCCTTGAGGGCTTTGATGAGCCCGTGGGCTACCTCCCAGGCGGAGAGGCGGCGGTCCTGGGCGGGGTCCCAGCCCGCGGGGTACTCCTCGGGGCGGAGGAGGCGCACCTTTCCCCCCTTGGCCCGCAGGATGCCTCCCTCCTCCACGGCGGCCACGGAGATGTTCTTGGCCTTGGCTAGGGTTTCCGCGTCCCCGTAGGGGCCTTCGCCGTAGCCGTACTGGTCGTACCAGGCGATGGCGAAGCGGGTGGGGGCGTCCAGCTCCGCCTCCTCCTCAGCCAGGAACTCGTCCAGCACATGGTTGATGAGGGCCAGGGCCTCCCGCACGGGGATGGCGCGGCCATCCGGCTCCAGCACCGCCCCGAAGCGGCTGTAGACGGCCATGCCGGGGCCGATGGCGCTTTGGGCCAGGTCCACGGGGGGAATGCTCCCCTGGGTGAGCTGGCGCAGGGCCAGGGGAAGCTCCCGCCTGAGGGCCCGGAGGAAGTCCTGGCGGGTGGCGGTGGGGGCGTCCTCTGGCCGGGGGCGGCAGACCAGGACGATGGAGGAGGCCAGGGCGTTGGAGTTCTGCCCCCTGGGGCGGTTGGAGAGCTCCGTGCGCATGGGCCAGGTGGCGGTGATCTGGAAGCCCGCGTCCACCAGGCCCTGGAGGAAGGTTTCCCAGCCGGTGGAGGCCACCTTGGGGGCTTCGTCCTCCCCCTCCTCCCCGTCCTCTGCTTCCTGTTGCTTGAAGGCGTAGTAGAGGGAAAGGGGGTAATCCGGGTGGGCCTTGGCCCGGAGGTTGTGGAACACCTGGCGCATGCCCTCCTCAAAGCGGCGCTTGGCCGCCTCCTTGCCCCCTTGGCGGTAGGGGTCGGCCACCAGCTCCTCGGCCTTGGGGGTGAGGAGGGTGCGGAAGAGGGCGGGGTAGGTGGCCCCCAGGGCCTTGCGGAGCCAGACGTAGAAGAAGTCCGAGAGGGCCGCATAGCTGATGTTGTCGTAGTAAGGGGGGTCGGTGGAGATGAGGGGCGGGGTGGGTACCCCGTTCACCGAGTCCAGGGCGTTGGCCTGACGGGCCTGGCCCTCGGAATGGGCGGGGAGGGCTTCCAGGGCCAGGGCCACCCACTCCACCATGCCCTCCCAGGAGCCCGTGGCTTCCCCAAAGGGGTTGGCCTCGGCGTAGTCCCAGGTCATGGGGAGGGCTTGGCGAGAAAAGGTGTTGCGGATGGTTTCCCGGGATACATGCCAAGTGCAAATCGCCGAGTGGTAATCAACAAGGCGGTCCACTCCCAAGGCCAAATACACCCCCACCGCCTCCGCATAGGCCCTGGCTCCCCTTCCCCCTTCCGCCAGGGGGAGGCCGTCGTCGGGGAGGCCCGCCTCGAGGGCGTCCCGGTAGACCTGCTCCCGCGCCTCCGCCACCAGGTCGGCGAAGGTGGTGAGGGCCACCAGCTGGCGGGGGGTGAAGAGGTCGGCGTGGGTAGTTAGGCCGTACTGGACGCACCAGATATTGCGAGGATCGTAAGCCAGCTCTGTGGTAGGTGCCCACCTAGGCGCTGCTTTCCTCGCCACTTCCTCGTGCTCCGGGGTGGGGGCGTGGTAGTTCCTCCCCCCCGGCCCCTCCGTCACCACGGCCATGAGCCTGGCCCCCAGGCGGCCCGCCTTCCCCTCCCTGCGTACGTGGTCCAGGGAGATGGGGGCCCCGCACACCAGGCACCGCCCGCCCCGCCGGTTCACGGTGCCCTCCACGGGGGGTTCCTTTCCCCGCTCCACCCGGAAGTGGACCCGCCTTTCCCGTACCTCAGGCACCACGAAGACTTCTTTGCCCTTCTTTTTGGAAAGCCAGAAGGAGCGCACCAGGGGGGCTTCGGCCCGGCAGGCGGGGTTGGGGCAGGCCACGGTGCGGGCCCAAAGCCAGGCGATGACCCGCTCCCCCTTCAGGTCGGGGTAGAGGTGGCCGATGCGCCTCCTGGCCTCCTCCCGCATCCAGGCCCCGTAGTGGCGCACGTCCTGGGCCAGGCCCTTGGCCCGGGGGAAGCGGTCCGTGGCCTGGGCCTTGGCCCGGTAGCCGGGGTTCACCGGGGGCTGTCCAGCGAAGCGGGCGGGGATTTCCACCAGCGCTTTGTTGATGAGGACGGCCACGGGGTTCAGGTCAGAGGCGTAGGCCTTCAGGCCCAGGCGCTGGGCCTCGAGGGGGATGGTGCCCCCTCCGGCGAAGGGGTCCAGGACCGGGGGTGCCTTCTCCAGGAGGGCTTCGATGCGCTCCTTGTCCTTAGGGGAAGCGGGGGGTGCTTCCCCCAGGGCGCGGGCCAGGCTCCTGGCGATCTCGTAGCGGGCCTCCCGGATGACCCCGTTTTCCCCCTCGGCCCCCTCGGGGTCTTTGACCAGGTCCCAGTCCACCAGGCGCTCCATGAGGTCGAAGAGCCTTTGGCGCTCCCGCCGGGCCTCCTCCTCGGGCAGGTACTCCCCAGGGTCGTCCACCAGGCTGGCGAAGAGGACCGCCCGGGCCGAGGCCAGGGGCCGCCTGGCCCACCACAGGTGCAGGGTGGAGGGGTGGCCGTGGCGGATGGACTTCTCCCGAGCGGACTCCCGGTTGATGGCCTCGAGGGGTAGGGCAACCTCGATGAGCTTCTTCATGGACCTTTCTCCCTGTGAATGGCGAGGCGAAGGGGCTTATGATACAAAACCCCTCCTTTTTGTATCACAGCCTCCCCGGTGGGATACGGGCGTATCACAAGGCCACCACCTGCACCGCCTTGGCCAGAAGCTCCTTCAGGCTGTAGTTGACGCTGGTGGCCCCAAAGTCGGGCTCCCGCACGAAGGGGGTGGGAATGTAGTGGACCTTAAGGGCCTTTTCCCCGTCCGTCTCCACCACCGCCAGAAACCAGGCATCGGGCTTGTTGAGGGCGGTGAGGATCTGGGTGCGGGAAAGGGTTACCACCTCCGAGCCCGGACCCTTGCCCTTGACCTCAATGAAGCGGAGGGTGCCCTGGGGGGTGCGGGACTCCACGTCGTAGCCGGGCCAGCCAGGGGGCATCTCCTGGGGCTCGTGCCCTAAGCGGCGCTCCGTCAGGAGGACCGCCTCCACCGCCAGCCGCTCCAGGCGCCCTTGGGCTTCCGCCTCGGGGGGCGTTGCCTTTGGATCCAGGGGGGGCACCACCAGGACGGCTTGGGAGAGGCGGGGCGGGAGGGACTGGAGGTGCCGGGCCGCCTCCAGCTCCTGCTCCCGCCGCTTTAGACGCTCCTTGAGCTCGTCCGCCCTCCGGCGGGCGGCCTCTGCCCGGCCCGAGGCCCCCACCTTCCCCGCCTTGGCCCGCTCCGCCTCCTTAGCGGCCAGGCTGTCCCAGTGGTAAATCTCCGAAAGAAGCCGCTCCCGCACCGCCCGGAGGGTGCGGTCCACCTCGGCTTGGCGGAAGCGGCGCACCTCCTCGAGGTGCTCCCTGGCCAGCCTGGTGGCGGCGTAAGCCTCCGCCCGGGCCAGAAGCCCCGCCGCATCCCAGCCTTCCCAAAGCCTTAGGGCCTCGGCCCTTTCCTCCTCCGTGGCCGGGCGCAGGTCTAGGTAGGGGGCGGGCCCCTCCTCCCGCACCTCCCCCTCGGGGCTTAGGCTCACGTAGAGGAAGCGGCGGGAAACGGGGCCGCGGGCGTCCCGCACCTCGTGCTCCAGGGCCAGGAGGAGGCGGGGGGCCGTGGCCTCCTCGTCCACCAGGACCGTGCCCCGTTCCAGGTAGCCCCCCCACTCCCGGAGGACCGCCTCCAGGACCCCCTCCAAAAGGGGGTGCCCCGGCACCAGGAAATCGGCTACCGGCTTTCCGGGAAGGCTCACCCGGTCCTTGCGGAAGGTAACCCGCTCATAGCTCCGTAAGACCCCCGGCCTGGCCTCCCGCACCTTGGCGGGCACAAAGCTCACCTCCAACCGGCCTTCCTCCCGGGGATGGGCGGTGCCCCCAAGGGCCTCCAGGGCCTTTTGGAAGAAGCTTCCCAGGTAGTGGGGCTGGAGCCTTTTGGCCTCGGCCCGCTCCATGTCTAGGCGGAGCTCTTCCAGGCGTTTGGGGTCCAGGACCTCGGGGGCCAGGGCGTTTTGCAAAAGCCCTTCCAGCCTCTTCCGGTCCACCGCCCCCTCCACCTGGCGGAAGAGGCGGGCCCGCACCTCGGGGTCCTCCCCGTAGCGGATGGCCTCGAGGAGGAGTTCTCTAAGGGGCCTCTCCTGGAAAAGCCTGCCCAGCACGTCAAACACCCGCCCTCCCAGAGCTTGGGTGGCCTCCTCCAGCTTCTGGAGGAGGCGCAGGTAGACCTCGCCCTCCCGGGTGTTCTCCGCCACCAGGTTCCACATGTGGCAGACCTCCGTCTGGCCGATGCGGTGGATGCGGCCGAAGCGTTGCTCCAGCCGGGCGGGGTTCCAGGGGAGGTCGTAGTTGATGAGGAGGTGGGCCTGTTGCAGGTTCACCCCCTCCCCGGCGGCGTCCGTGGCCACCAGGATGAGGGCTTCCCGGTCCTGGGTGAAGCGGGCCTGGCGCAGGCGGCGCTCCTCCCGGGAAAGCCCCCCGTGGAGGCTCACCACCTGCTCGGGCCGCCCCAGGTAGGCCTGGAGGCGGCCTTCCAGGTAGTCCAGGGTGTCCTTGTGCTCGGTGAAGACGATGAGCTTGCGCCCGCGGATGCGCTCGTCCTCCAGAAGGGCCTGAAGCTCCTGCCACTTCCGGTCCTGCTGGCCCCGGAGGAGGGTCTTGGCCTGGGCCTCGAGGTGCCTTAGGGTGGCGATCTCCGCCTCCAGCTCCTTCAGGGTGCGGGCGGCGGTGGCCTGGTCCAGGACCTCGGGGGCGGCCTCCAGCTCCTCGTCGGGGAACTCCTCCTTTTCCTCGATGTCCTCCTCCTCCAGGGTGGGGAAGGCCAGGGCCAGGCCCCGGCGCACCTCCTCCCGGCGGGCCTCGAGGCGCTTCCGGCGCCTTTCCAGGGAGCGGTGGATAGCCAGGGGGCTGCTGGCCAGCCGCCTCTGCAGGAGGGTGAGGGCGAAGCCCACGGTGCGCCTTTGGCCCTCCTCGAGAGCTTCCGCCCGGTTCATCTCCTCCCGCACGTAGCCCGTCACCGCCTCGTAGAGGGCCATCTCCTCGGGGGAGAGGGCGTAGGCCACGGTGTAGGCCCGGCGCTCGGGGAAGAGGGGGGTGCCGTCAAAGCGCACCAGGTCCTCCTTCTGCCGCCTGAGCCAAAGCCCCTGAGCGTCGGGCGGAGGGCTTCCCGGCCGGGGCTTGCCCAGGAAGCGGTCGGGGTCCAGGAGGGCGAGGAAAAGGCGGAAGTCCTCCTCCTTGCCCCGGTGGGGGGTGGCGGTGAGGAGGAGGAAGTGCTTGGTCCGCTGGGAAAGCTCCTGCCCCAGGCGGTAGCGGCGGGTGGCCTTCATCTCCTGGCCGTAGTAGGAGGCGGACATCTTGTGGGCTTCGTCCACCACCACCAGGTCCCAGTCCACCTCGAGGGCCTTCGCCGCCACCTCGGGGAAGCGGGCCAGGCCGTCCAGGCGGGCGATCCAGAGGGGGTGTTCCCGGAAGGGGTTGCCCTGGGCGGTTTCCAAGGTGAAGCGGGAGAAGACCCGGAAGTCCAGGCGGAACTTCTCCCGAAGCTCCTCCTGCCACTGGAGGACCAGGGCCCCAGGAGCCACCACCAGGCACCGCTCCAGGGCCCCCCGGAGGGCCATCTCCCGGATGTAGAGCCCGGCCATGATGGTCTTGCCCGCCCCAGGGTCGTCGGCCAGGAGGAAGCGCAAGGGGGTCCTGGGCAGGAGGTGGCCGTAGACGGCCTCGATCTGGTGGGGAAGGGGCTCCACCAAGGAAGTGTGCACCGCCATCATGGGGTCAAAGAGGTAGGCCAGGCGGATGCGCTTGGCCTCGGCGGCTAGGCGGAAGAGGTCCCCTGGGGCATCGAGGGGGAAGCGGGAAGCTTCTTCCACCCTTAGCCCCGCCAGGTCCTCGGGGTATAGGAGCGCCTCGCCCAAGCGGCCCTGGGGGTCGCGGTAGGTCACCTGTAGGGCCTCCCCCAAAGGGCGCACGTACTCCACCGTCACGCTTCCCCCAGGCAGGAGGCCCTGGAGCCGAACCCCTGGGCGCACCCGCTCGGGGGTCAGGGGAGCCTCGAGGGCCATAAGAACAGCTTAGGGCAAGAAGATAGGTCCATCGGGCAAATACGGACGGGGTATTTCGCGGAAGAGGACCAGAAAGCGGGGGGCTATTTGGGGGGCTATTGGAGCCGGAAGCAGGGGGATACCCCCGTACTACACAACCACGCCTCGCTGGCGGAAGGATGCCCCTCGTAATCCTCCCTGGGGCGGGGATCAGGGGCTCAAGGATGGCCCCTTCCTCACCGCTGAGGTTGCTGGGGTGGGATGGGCGTGCCCTCTGCTACGACAGCCTCTTAGGTGGCAACTTGGGTTATCCTGAGATTCGTGCGGGTTTTGCTCTACGAGGGCCTCGAGGTCCCACCCCACCTGGAAAAGCGACTGGAGCGGGTGCTGGAGGATTTGAGGGCAGACCGCCCCGAACGGGCGGAGGTGAAGAAGCTCTCCCCCACCCCCTACTTCCGGGCCAAGCTGAGCGAAAAGGACCGCCTCCTCCTCAAGCTGGTCCGGGCCAACGGGGAAGGAGCCTGGCTCGTCCTGGAGGTCATCCCCAACCACGCCTACGAGCGCTCCCGCTTCCTGCGGGGGGCGGCGGTGCGGGAGGAAGCCCTCCGTCCCCTCCCCGAGGAGGTGCGGGAGGCGGAACCCGTGCGCCACCTGGAGGCGGGGGCCTCCCGCTTCCACTACCTGGACAAGCCCCTTACCCTGGACGAGGCCCAAGAGGCCCTCCTCCGGCTACCCCCGCCCCTGGTCCTCCTGGGCGCCGCGGGCTCGGGGAAAACGGCCTTGGCCCTGGAAAGGCTCAAGCGGGAGGCGGGAAGGGTGCTCTATGCCACACAAAGCCCCTTCCTGGCCCAGGAGGCCCGCCGCCTCTACTTCGCCCACGGCTACGAGAACCCCTACCAAGAGGTTGAGTTCCTCGCCTTCCGAGACTTCTTGGAAACCTTTGGGGTTCCAGAGGGCAGGGAGGTTACCTTCCGCGATTTTCAGGCCTTCTTTGCCCCCTACCGCAGAGCCCTGGCCTTCACCCATGCCCACGCCCTTTTCGAGGAGTTCCGGGGAGTGCTCCTGGCCTCCCCGGAGGGCCCCCTTTCCCTGGAAGCCTACCTGGCCCTAGGGGTACGGCAGAGCCTGTACCCCAGGGAGCTTAGGCCCCAGGTCTACGAGGTCTTCCGCCGCTACCTGACCTTTTTGGAGGAGAGGGGGCTTTACGACCCCAGCCTCCTGGCCCACCGCTACCGGAGCCAGGTGGAACCCCTTTACGACTTCCTGGTGGTGGACGAGGTGCAGGACCTCACCCTGGCCCAGCTGGACCTCCTCCTGAGGAGCCTCAAGGCCCCTGGGCGCTTCCTCCTGGCGGGGGACAGCCACCAGATCGTCCACCCCAACTTCTTCTCCTGGGCGGCCCTGAAGACCTACTTCTTCCAGGAGGCGGAGCGGGGAGAGGAGGCCCTGGAGCGCATCCGGGTGCTGCGGGCCAACTTCCGCAACGCCCGCAGGGTGGCGGAGCTGGCCAACCGCCTCCTCCGGCTCAAGCAGGCCCGCTTCGGCTCCGTGGACCGGGAAAGCACCTACCTCTGCGAACCCAGGCTGGACCGGGAGGGCAAGGCGGTGCTCCTGCAGGCCGAACCCAACCTCCTCAAGGACCTGGACGCCAGGAGCCAAAGGAGCGCGGAGGTGGCGGTCCTGGTCCTGCGGGAGGAGGACAAAGAGCGGGCGCGCGCCCAGTTCCGCACCCCCCTCCTCTTCTCCGTGCGGGAGGCCAAGGGGCTGGAATACCCCAAGGTCATCCTCTACGGCTTCGTGGCCGCGGCCCCCGAGGCCTACCGGGAGGTGGCCCGCGGGGTGGACCCCGCTGACCTGGAGGGGGAGCTCGTCTTCCGCCGGGCTAAGGACAAGACGGACAAGAGCCTAGAGGAGTACAAGTTCTTCACCAACGCCCTCTACGTGGCCCTCACCCGGGCCGTGGAGGAGGTGATCTGGGTGGAAGAGGACCCTGCCCACCCCTTCCTGCGGCTCCTGGGCCTCGAGGCCGGGCGGGAGTTCCGCCTGCAGGCCCGGGAGGCGAGCCGGGAGGAGTGGAGCCGGGAGGCGGCCCGCCTTGCCCAGCACGGCAACCTGGAGCAAGCACAGGCCATCCGGGAGGCCTTCCTGGGGGCCAAGCCTGTGCCCTGGACGGTTTGGGACCGGAAGCGCCTGGAGGAGGTCTTGAAAAACCCCGCTGACCTCAAGGAAAAGGCCCGTAGGGAACTTCTAGACCTCGCCCTCTTCCACCGGAACCTCCCCCTCCTGAAGGCCCTGGCCCAGGCCGGCCACCGCCCGGCCCAGGAACTCCTCTCCCCCTGGTTTCTGGACCGGCCCCGCATGCCTTGGGAGGTGGCGGCGGAGACCACCGCCCGCCTCCTCCGCCCCTACGAGGGCAAGGGGTGGAAGGAAATCCTCTGGGACGTGCGCACCTTCGGCCCCGACTTCCGCACCCCCTCGGGAGCCACCCCCTTGATGCTGGCCGCCCAGGCAGGCAACCTGGAGCTGGTTCACGCCCTTCTGGAAGCGGGGGCCGACCCGGAAGCCCGCGACCCCTTCGGCCAGACCCCCTTCCTCTACGCCCTCCTCCGGGCCCTCGAGGACCCCGGCTTCGCCCGCGGGCCCTTCCCCGCCCTGGTGGAGCTCTTGGGTCCCACAGCGGTGGACCTTCAAGTCCCCGAGGAAGGGGGCTTCCGCCTGGTGCGCCTTTACCCCAACCACCCCGAGTTCTGGGTCTTCCTGGCGGCCCTGGCCTTAGCCAAGGGCCTCCGGGCCAACTTCCACCTCAGCGAGAGGGCCCGGCCCTACGAGGGCCTCACCTCGGCTTACCTGGCGGAGGCCCTGGGCCACCTGCCCCCTGGCCTCCTCCCCCGCACCCTGGCGGCCAAAGAAGGGGAGGAGGCGCGCCGCACCTACCTGAACGGGGTCTTGGGCAGGAACGAGGCGCAAAGCAGTTACCGCCCCGCCCGCAGGCTCTTCCTGCGGGTGGCCCGGGGCCGCTACCTGCCCAACCCTCACCTGCGCCTGCGGGTGCGGGAGGGGGAAGAAGAGGTCTGGAAGCCCCTACGAGAAGTGCTAGGGTACGGGCTTCTGGGTCTGGAAGAGCTTCTATAGCCCCGTCGGGCAACGGCCAGAGCCGCCGCGCACCAAGTCGAGAAAGGCAGACTTTTTCGATTTTCCCTTAATGCTCCACCCCCACCTGCGCCGGCACGCCCAGGTCAAAGGCGTGCTTCACCTTGCGCATCTCGGTGACGGTGTCCGCCAGGGCCAGCAGGGCCTCGGGAGCTCCCCTCTAGGTGGGCGACCCCCAGGCCGCCAGGAGGGCCAGGAGGAAGGGGGGAAGCACCGGACCGCCCCGGATCAGCCCCGCCATCCCCGGGTGCAGGAGGGGGTAGCGGTTCAGGAAGGGCAGGATGGCAAAGCGGGCGAAGCCGGGAAGGAGGAGGAGGAAAAGGGGATCCCGCACCAGGGCCAGGGCCTGCCAGAGGAGGAGGAGGTACACCCCGCCCACCCCGAAGGCGAAGGCCCCCAGGTGGGGGTCCTTGAGGAGGCGGAGCCGCTCCTCCCTGGGCCTGGCCCCGAGAAGGGCGTCGGCAACGTCCAGGAGGCCGTCCAGGTGCAGGAAGCCCGTGAGCCCCAGGAGGAGGGCCAGGGCCAAGGCGGCGAAGAGCCCCTCGGGGAGGGGGAGGAGGGCCAGGAGGGAGAGGGGAAGCCCCAGGGCGTAGCCCGCCACGGGGAAGAAGGCGGTGCTCCGCCGGAACTCCTCCGGAAGGGCCTCCTTGGGGGCCAGGGGAAAGACGGTGAGGAGGGCGAGGGCCAGACGCAGGGTCCGCCGCATGGGCTAAAGGCGGTCGGAGACCCCCGCCTCCTCAAAGGTGGCCATGTGCAGGATGCGGGCCGCCGCCCGGAGGAGGGGCATGGCCAGCACCGCCCCCGTCCCCTCCCCCAGGGCCAGGTCCAGGTCCAAGAGGGGCTCCAGCCCCAGGGCCTCGAGGATGGGCCGGTGCCCCGGCTCCCGGGAGAGGTGCCCGGCGAAGAGATTTTCCCTTAGGCCAGGCTCCAGCCGCCAGGCCAAAAGGGCCCCCGCGGAGACGGGAAACCCGTCCAGGACCAGGGGAAGCCCCGCCCGGTACCCCTCCAGGTACACCCCGGCGATGGCCAAAAGCTCCAAGCCCCCCACCTCCGCGGCCACCTCCAAGGGTCCCATCCCAGGGCCCCAGCTCCGGCTGGACCTTTCCCTGAAGGGCGGCCAGCCTAAGGGCCACCCCCTCCAACCGGCCCAGGGAACGGGGGGGCTTGGTGAGCCACTCCATGCGGCGTTTCGCCGCTTGCAAGGCTTCCTGGTAGCCCATACGGTAGCAGTTTAAGCTTAGGGCCATGGAGCTTTGGCTGGTGCGCCACGGGGAGACCCTTTGGAACCGGGAGGGGAGGCTTCTCGGCTGGACCGACCTCCCCCTCACCCCCCTGGGGGAGGCCCAGGCCCGGGCCCTGAAAGGCAGGCTCCCCGCCCTCCCCGCCTACGCCTCCGACCTGCAGCGGGCCTCGAGGACGGCGGCGCTGGCGGGCTTCCAGGCGGTGCCCACCCCGGCCCTGCGGGAGATCCACTTCGGCCTTCTGGAAGGGGCTTTGTGGGAAGCCTTGGAGGCCCCCTACAAAGAGGCCATGCTCCGGTTCCAGGGTTTCGCACCCCCCGGAGGGGAGGCCCTCGAGGCCTTCCAGGAACGGGT
>NZ_JAKEDU010000021.1 GCF_021462405.1 Thermus tengchongensis
TCCGCGTAGAACTGGTCGGCCAGGCAGGTGATGAAGAGGGCCACGCGCACAGCCTACCCCACGGACAAACCCCCGGCCGCCTTTGCTCCGCCTAGGCCCTTCCGCGTACGCTCCGACCTTGCTGTAGCCATGTTTACCCCCTAGTGACGCTAACGGGTTTTCTCAGTATAGGCTGTCAACCGGGCTGGCCTCCCGTAGCCATGCTCCGATCCTTTGGGGGAGGATCCAGGAGAATGCCGATGTATTCCCACAGAGTGTGATCTGCAGTTAGGGATTCGGGATCGGTCACAACTGTCACAGCTCCCGGCTTGCTCTGCTTGGGGGCTTGAGGTGGGGCATGGGTGTCCCCTGCTTCCTGGAGGGCGTTAACCGAGTGGGCCCTTCGGGGTAGATGCTGCATGAGGGCCCCGCTGAGGAAACCACCGGGTTTTGGGGTGAAGGACAGGAAAACTACCAGGATCTCTACCCTAGGCAAAAGGGAAGGCAGGTTTGCCTCTACTCTTTTTGGTGGCTCGACGGCCAGGCAATTCGGTATTGCGGCGATCAGTACCATTTCCTGCTCCCTAGGCGAAGAAGGGCTCGTCTTTCTTCCGGTAGCGGTAGGCTACCTCTTCGTTGAGACTTACTCCAAGCCCAGGTTGGGGCTCCAGAATCAGGTGGCCTTCTTGGATTAAGGGAGATTCCCGTCCCGAGACTAACTCCGTAAAGAAGGGCACCTCGAGGCCGTGGTGTTCCAAAAGGAGAAAATTGGGTACCGTGGCTGCCAAATGGGCGGAGGCTAAGGTACCCAAAGGGCTTGCGATGTTATGGGGAGCGAACATAGCGGTATAGAGGTCAGCCAGCTCCGCGATCCGCCGACCTTGGTTCAAGCCAACTTTCTGTAGGTCGGGAGTCACCACCGTCAATCCCTTTTCCAAAAGGCGCAGGAACTGGTGGGGGTGGTAGTGGTTCTCCCCCGTAGCTATGGTGACGGGGCTTTGCCGCAGCACAAGGGCCAAGGCCTCATCAGCTTCCGGAGGCACTGGGTCTTCCAACCAAAGGGGGCGATAAGGGGCAAGGGCCTGGGCCAGCTTCAGGGCCGACCCTGCGCTAAAGTTCCAGTGGCAGTCGAAAGCCAAAGCCACCTGAGGGCCTACAGACTGGCGGATGGCCTCAACGATGTTCGCGAGGAGTTCGATTTCTTCTGGCTCTAAGTTGCGATTGAAGGGGTCTGTTTCATAAGGGGTCGGGATGTCCAGATCGAACTTAAGGGCGGTGTATCCTTGGCTGACCACCTGCTTAGCCCTCTCCCCATAGGCACGGGGATCTACTCGTTTTGCCTCCTCTTTGAGTCCTCCGTGGTGCTTGGGATCCACTTCGAGGTGGACTTTTGTGGTCCCGCTGGAGCTCTGCCACCAGGGAACACGGGGGAGGTGAGTACTGGAGAGCGAGTGTAAACCTGCTTCGGCGTGGCAGTCTGCATAAAGGCGGATTCGAGTTCGGTAGGCTCCACCCCAGAGTTGGTAGAGTGGGACTCTAAGGACTTTGCCTAGTAGGTCCCAAAGGGCAGTTTCAAGCCCTGCCAGAGCGTGCTGAAGAGCTCCTCCTTGGGGTCCAGCTTGGAACCCGGCGGTGCGGAGAATGCGGAGAAGCCGGTGGATGTCTCGTGGATCCTTTCCCAGAAGGAGGGGTTTGAGTTCCCGGATCAGGGCGGTAAGCCCTGGGGCAAAGAAGCACTCTCCATAACCCGTGCCCTCCTCGGCGATAACCTTGATGAAAGTCCAGTCGTAGTTGGCTTCGACCACCGCAGTCTGCACATCCTTAATGGCCATCTCTCACCTCCGGGGGTGTAATCACCAGGGTTTTCCAGTCTCCGTAGAATTCTAGGGCTGCCCACCCTTGTTCTTTGGGGCCGTACCCAGAGCCCTCGCTGCCTCCGAAAGGGGCTTGGTATTCCACCCCCGCCGTGGGTTGGTTCACGTGAGCTAACCCGACTTCTGCCTCTTCCAGGAAGCGCTTAGCTATCCCAAGGTCGCGGGTGGCGATAGAGGCAGAGAGACCGTAGCGGGTGGCGTTCACCGCTTCAAGGGCTTGCTCCAGAGAGGTCACGGGGTGTACGGTAGCCACTGGACCGAAGACTTCCTCCTGGGCTAGGAGCGCTTTCAAGTCCAAGCCTTCCAGGATAGTGGGGTCGAAAAAGTAGCCTTTTTCTCGAGCGCCTTCTCCCCCGATGAGTAGCCGTCCACCATCCCGGAGGCCCCTCTCCACCCAGCGGGCGGTTCCCTCCCAGGCGGTGGAGTCGATGAGAGGGCCCACCTGGGTATCCTCTTCCAGGGGATCTCCCACCTTGAGCTGGCCTACCTCTTGCAAAAGGGTTTCCTTGAAAGCCTCGTAGATCTCTCGGTGCACTAGGATTCTGCTAGTAGCGGTACATTTCTGCCCAGCGTAGAAGAAGGCTCCTTGGGCGATTTGACGGGCAGCTAGGACCAGATCTGCATCCTTCCAGACCACGTAGGCGTTTTTTCCACCGAGCTCTAGCTGCACCCGTGTGGCAAGGCTGGCCAACCTAGCCTTTAGGCGCAGCCCCACCTCGACAGACCCCGTGAAGGAAACCGCTCGGAGATCCTCAGCTTTCTCTAGGGCTCTGCCAAACGGTGTCCCCGGGCCGATAACCAGGTTGACCACCCCCTCAGGTAAACCCGCTTCTTCCAAGGCTTGCACCAAGTGGAGGGCTCCTACGGGGGCTAGGGAGGCTGGTTTCAACACGACTGTGTTCCCCAGAATAAGGGCAGGGGCTAACTTCCAAGTGGGGATGGCTATGGGAAAGTTCCAAGGAGTGATCAGGGCCACGACTCCTAAAGGTACCCGTTGGGTTCGCAACTCGGTTCGAGGTCGGGCTGAGGCCACTCGATAACCAAAGGGGGTATAGGCATAAGCGGCGTAATACTCCAGAATATCCATGGCCCTCCTGACCTCGGTCCGGGCCTCGAGGAGAGGTTTTCCCGCTTCCCTGGCGATGTCTCGGGCCACTTTGTCCCCCCTGGTTGCTAGTCTTTTGGCTGCTTCCTTAAGGATATGGGCTCGCTCGAGCAAGGGAGTCCTTTTCCAGGAGGGGAAGGCTTCCCTAGCTGCCACAAGAGCTTCCGTTGCTTCTGCCTCCCCAGAGAGGGGATAAAGGCCCACCACTTCCTCCAAACGTGCAGGGTTTTCTCTCTGGTACGTCTTAGGGGTTTCCTTCCATCTGCCTCCGATGAAGTTCTTGCCCTGGATCACGGTATGACCTCCTTGAGAAGGGACAGCACCCCCAAAGGGGGGGGTTCCTGGGCCACCAAGGGAGGGCGGACGCCTCCTAGCGGGATGCCATGCCGGATTTCGGCGAGGCGCTTGAGGGTTGCTAGGGAACCTGCAGCCTTTATCTGGGAGCGTATTTTGCCAAGCAAGCGGTCGAGTTCCTTCCCTTTCTCTTCTTGGCCGGTCTCTTTGAACCTCCAAAGCAAGATAAGGGCCTCGGGAACCAAGTTGGCCAAGGCAGAGACTACTCCTTGGGCATTGCGCATTTTTTCCCAGAGATTCTCTTCGGTTCCCACCCAGACTCCCCGGCCCAAAGCGAGGACCGTATCGGCATAGCCCTTCTCTCCCCCTGAGTCCTTAACTCCCCAAACTCCTTTGAGCCCAGCAAGCTCTGGGGGTACGGGCACCGCGTACTTGGGTATGTGGTAGAGCACCACAGGATGGCGGCTGGCTTCCAGCACCTTTTGGAAGAAGGCCTGCAAACCCTGCGGGGCCAGGGGTTTGTAGTAATAAGGAGGCAGGATCAGGACTTTTTCTGCGGGTAGATCATTGATGGCACGGATGCCTTCCAAAGTACTTGGAAGGTTTCCCTCCATAAGGGTAGGGACAATCCTTAAGCCTGGATTCTCACTGAAAAGATGTTCTAGCGCCGCGAGCTTTTCCCGTAGCTCAAGAGAGGGCCCTTCGCCCGTGGTGCCAAAGACCACCAGCCCCGATATTCCCTTTTCTGCTAACCAACGGGCGTGGTCCACCTGAGCTTTCAAGTCTATCGCCCCGTCGGGACGGAAAGGGGTCAGCAGGGCCGCGTAAACGCTCATCACTGTTCCTTTCTCGGGAGGCAAGGAGACCTGACCTGCTCCCTGGGAATTACAGCAAGCCAGGTTGAGCTACACGTCCAAGGTCCCCCACCTTTCTCCGATGGCATATCCGATTTCTTTGCCTCTCTCGTGACCAAAGCCCCTCCGCCTAGCATTTCCTCACCTTCCTAGGTCCCTGCGGTTTTCCAGGAAAGCGAAAAGCTCCTCTCTGGAGGGAAGACCCTCGTAATCGCCCCAGGCGCTTACCGCCCAAGCCCCCATGGCGTTGGCTATCCTTAACCGCTCTTCTAGGGGTAAGCCCCATAGAGCAGCGGCCAGGTAGCCAGCGGCAAAAGCATCCCCAGCCCCTACGGGATCGACCTCTTGACAGAAAAAAGCAGGCGACTCCCAAACCTCCCCTGCCACCCAGGCTAGAGCTCCTCGACTTCCCCGCTTGACCAGGATCTCCCTGGCTCCCCACTGGGCCAGAAGGCTCAGTCCTTCCCTCTCTGAGCCGAAAAGTACGGCGAGTTCCTCTTCTGAGGCGAAGACCACGTCGGTCAGAGCGATGGTTTCCCGAAGAAAGACCTTCATGCTCTCGGGGGGCCAAAGCTTGGAGCGGTAGTTCACATCTAGGCTGGTCCGGACCCCTAATCTTTTGGCTTCTTCCAGGGCCCACAGGGTGTAAGCTTGGGCTGAGGACGAGAGTGCGGGGGTAATCCCCGTGAGGTGGAGGAAATAGGCGCCTTCCAGATAAGATGGATCAAAGGCTCCGGGGTGCAAAAGGGAAGCAGCAGAACCCTTGCGGTAGTAGTAGACCCGGGGTCCCGTGGGGGTCATTTCCCGGACGTAAATCCCAGTAAAGCCTTGTGCTACCTTGCGAGCAAAGGAAAGATCTATCCCCTCGGCCCGCAAGCGGCTTAGGACGAGCTCTCCTAGCTCATCTTCGCCCACCCAGCCCACCCAGCCCGCGGAAATACCTAGACGGGCTAAAGCGATGGCCACATTGGATTCGGCCCCACCAATCCGCAGTTCCAGGGTGGTTTGGTGGCGCAACCGCCCAGGTCTAGGAGGAACCAAGAGAACCATGGTTTCGCCAGTGGTGACTACTGTGGGCATCCTCATCCTCCTAGTTCCCGGCTGATCCTTTGGGCGGCCTCCTTGACTAGCTCTCCCACCAGAGGGATACGCTCCTCGGGAAGGTAAACTGAGGCTGAGGAAATGCTCACCGCTGCCACCACCTTGCCCGAGCCGTCAAAAATGGGTGCGGCTACGCATCTCACCCCCGGCTCGTTTTCCTCGAGGTCCAAGGAGTACCCCCTGGAACGGCTCAAGGCCAGCTCCCGGCGGAAGTGGGCAAAGTCAGAGATGGTGTTAGGGGTTCGCTTGAGCCCGGGGATGAAGTGGTTTTGCCACTCTTCCTCAGGCAAATAGGCCACAAGGGCTTTTCCCAATGCTGTGGACTGGGCAGGAAGTCTGGCCCCGATATGGGAGGCGAACTGGAGCTCCCGATATCCGGGAAGCTTTTCGATGTAGATGACCTTGCTGCCGTCTAAAACGGCGAGATGGACGGTTTCTCTGGTTTGATCGCGTAGCCATTCCAGGTGAGGCTTGCTTACGGAGGGCAAATGAAGTTGGCTGTGGGCTTGGAAGCCCAGGCGAATCAGCTTTGGGCCTAAGGAGTAACCCTTTCGAGGATTGTGCCGCAGATAGCCTTCCTTGACCAAGGCAAAGAGGAGGCGGTGGGCAGTGCTGCGCGCCAGGCCTACTTGGCGGGCCAGCGTTTCTACCTCCCTGTACCCCTCAGCTACCGCTTCCAGCAAGGCCAGGGCCTTGGCCACAGTGAGGGTTCCCCTTACTTTCTCTTGGGGCGTCGGCGTGCTTGTGGGTTTAGGCGTGAGGCTTTTGGGTTTCACGGCTACTCCACCTCGTTTTCCAGGCTAACCTCACCCACCTGGATCCGGATGTGATCCCCAGAGGCCAAGGTGAACTCATCAGGAGGGACAATTCCTGTTCCAGTCATAAGGAAAACACCTCTAGGGAAGGCCAGTTCTCGGAAGAGCCAGGACGATAGTTCGGCAAAGGAGCGCCGCATGGCCTTAGTAGAGGTTTCCCCGATGAACACCACCTTCCCCTTGCGCGTGATGGACATTCTGATCTCCAGATTTTCGGGAATGCCTAGGCAAAGGGCAGATCCTATGGCGCACGCTCCTTCGTACACCTTGGCCTGTGGCAAGTACAGGGGGTTTTCCCCCTCGATGTCCCGGGCAGACATGTCGTTGCCTGCTGTATAGCCCACCGCTTCCCCTAAGGCGTTAAGGACTAAGACCACCTCGGGTTCGGGCACAGTCCAGCGGCTATCCCGGCGGATCCTTACCTGTTCCCCTGAACCCCTTACGCGGAAACCCATAGCTTTGAAGAAAAGTTCTGGCCTATCTGCAGCGTATACGTAATCGTACACGTCTCCTGACTTAGACTCGCTCACCCTTGCCTCACGACTTCTTTGGTAGGTGACCCCGCTGGCCCAAACCTCAACCTCGGGCTCTATGGGGGGAAGGAGGGGCCCTGCGGCCGCTTTTTGGGTGACCATGTCTTCGAGTAGCGCCTCGAGCCGGGAAGCCGGTACCTGGAGCAGAAGGCCCAAGCGAAGATCTTCAGGAAGCCAAAACCCTCTCCAAGCCCAACGTGGGCCGTGGGGCGAAAGATGACGGGTTAGCTTCATGCTCCCTCCTTTTCTGAGTTCGCAGGGTTTCGCAGAAAGCCTGACCCTTCCACCGCCGCCAGATCCACCCTAATGGGCTCGGGTTCTTCCTCCAAAAAGTGCCTTACCGCCCAAGCCCTGATACAACCACTGGTTCCTGTGAGCAGGATGCTACCCATGGGGTGTCTCCGTCACTGGGTAAAGGGGGCGTCCTGTCTGGGCCCAGTGAAGGATATTGAGAGCAGCAGTGCGTCTTAGCTCCCTTTCTGAAGCCTGGGAATACCAGGCCATGTGGGGGGTAAGAAGGACCTTGGGGTGCTCGAATAAGGCGAGAAGCTCACGCGAAGGAGGTTCCTCGGGTAGGACATCCAAGGCCACGCCCTCTAGGATCCCTTCTTCCAGGGCCCAGCGAAGAGCCGCAGCTTGTACCAGCTTGCCCCTTGCGGTGTTCACCAGATAGCTACCTCGAGGCATGAGGGCCAGGAGCTCCCTCCCTACTAACCCCTGGTTTTCTGGGTTAAGGGGGAGGTGGAGGGAGACTACCTGGCTTTCCTGGAAGACATGGGCCAACTCCTGGACCCGCTCCACACCCTCAGGCCAAGGGGAAGCCCAGGGATCGTAAGCCAAGACCCTTTGGAAAAGATCCTTTCCTTTCCAGGCTACCCTGCGGCCGATCTTGCCCAGTCCTACCACGCCTAAGGTGAGCTGGGAAGCTCTCGGAACAAGGCCTGCAACCCTATGGTCCCAGTACCCTTGGCGGACCAACTGATTTTGGGGGACGATGCGGCGGAGAAGGGCCAAGATGAGGGCCAAAGCATGCAGGGCCACCTCCTCTGTTCCATAATCTGGCACGTTCGCTACCCAGATTCCCAACTCCCGGGTGGCCTCTAGGTCCACGTTGTCCACGCCCACCCCGTAGCGGCTGATCACCTTTACTTGCGGCATGCGCGCAAGGAGCTGGCGGGTTATAGGCGTGTATTGGACGATAAGGGCTTGAGCATCTTGAGCCACACTCGGAAGGGATTCCGGGCTCGGAGCCAGGACCACTCGGAATCCTTCCGCTTTTAGGACCTGAGCCTCCACTTCGACCTCCCCCCAAATGGAATCCGTAACCACGACTTTGCGATTCATAACGCCTTAGTACTTGGTTGCCCCTGCGGTCAGTCCGGCCACGAAGTAGCGGGTGAGGAAGGCGAAGAGAAGCAGGACGGGAATGGCGGCTAGAAGAGCTCCAGCCATGAGGGGGCCCCAAAAGAAGACATCTCCTCGTACCATTTCGGTGACCAGTCCTACAGGAAGAACTTTTTCCGTGCTACGAGAAACGAAGGCCATAGCGTATATCATGTGTCCCCAGGAGAGGGTGAAGGCGAAGAGGGTAACGGTCACTAGCCCTGGGCTGGCCACGGGGAGGACCACAGTCCAGAGGGCCCGGAGGCGGCTGGCGCCGTCCACCATGGCCGCTTCTTCCAGTTCCCTGGGGATGCCCTTGAGGTAGCCCATGAGGAGCCAGGTGGCGAAAGGGACGGTGAAGGTAGGGTAGGCAGCCACCAGGGCGCCGAGGCTGTCGAAAAGCCCCCAGGAGACCATGGTGCGGGCCAAGGGGATGAAGAGGAGGGTAGGTGGCACGAGGTAGGCCAGGAAGACGCCTAAGGCCAAGCCGTTTTGTCCGGGGAAGGTGAGGCGGGTGATAGCGTAGGCGGCGGGAACACTGACAAAGAGGGTGATGAAGGTGACGGTGGTGGAAACGAGAAGGGAGTTTTTGAGCCAAATGGGAAAGTTGGAGCCTTGGAGGAGGGAGGTAAAGTGTTCCAGGGTGATGCCGTCGCGGACCCAAAGGGGCATGGCGGTGATGTCGTAGAGTTCCCGGTTGCTCTTCAAGGCGGTGAGGGCCATCCAGTAGAAAGGGAAGAGGAGGAAGAGAAGGGTGAGGAGGACGAAGAGCCAGGCGAGGGCGAGCCGAAGGTTTTGGGAGGCTCGGTGGGACCTAAGCATACTCTTCTCCTCTGCGGATGAGACGCAGGGTGAGGTAAGCAGCGATGGCTAGGACCGGGAAGATAAAGAGGGCGATGGCGGCCCCCTTGCCGATGAGGGTGCCTTGGAGGCCCACTTGGAAGGCGTAGGTGGCAAAGAGGTGGGTCATGTTCATGGGACCTCCCCGCGTGAGGATGTAGATGATCTCAAAGTCAGCCACGGTCATCACGGTGGAGTAGAGGACCACCAGGCCCAGGAGGGGTTTCAGGAGAGGGAGGGTGATATACCAGAAGCTTTGCCAGGGCCTTGCTCCGTCCACCTCGGCGGCCTCGTAGAGTTCGCGGGGTATGGAGAGGAGGCCGGCGAGGAAGACGATGGCGAAGAAGGGGAGTCCTCGCCAGACGTTAACTAGGATGACGGAAACACGGGCCCAGAAGGAGTCGCTGAGCCAGGGAACAGGGTCCTGTCCCAGGTTTCTTAGTCCCCAGTTGAGGACGCTGTAAAGGGGGTCGAACATCCACCACCAGGCTAGAGCGGTGATGGAGATGGGCACCACCCAGGGCAGGAGCATGAGGGTGCGGGCCCAGCCTGCGCGCAGCCCCAAGGCCGCCAAGGCCAAGGCCAAGGCGAGGCCCAGGATGGTTTTGAGGCCTACGGCGGTGACTGTGTAGACGAAGGCGTTTCTGGCGGTTTGCTGAAAAGTGGTGTCTTGTAGGAGCTCGCGGAAGTTGGCCAGGCCTACGAACTCTCCACCTGCCCCGATGCGCTCGTTGGTGAGGCTCAGGTAAAGGGCGTAGGCTAAGGGGTAGGCGATGAGGCCTCCCAGGACCAGGATGAGAGGGAGAATAAGGAGGAGGGCCAAGCCCCGGTCTCCTTGGAGCCAAGGGGCCCTCCTCTTTCCTACTGCTTCCACATGTTGCGCCATGGGCCTAGCTGCGGTACCTGGCCCTAAGCTCGCGCTCGGCCCAGCGGATGGCTTCGGCGGTGGGGGTACCGGTTACCGCCCGGGCGAACATCTGGGGGATGATGAACTCGACATAAACCAGCTGGGCCCCCTCGCCTGCGGGACCGGGCCAGCCGGGTATGGCCAGGGTTTCCCGGACGGGTTCATAGTGGCGTAGAGCGCGTTCTTGCCGCCAGTAAGGAAGCTGGGTGTAACGGCGGAGGAAGGGCTGGTTGTAGCCCATGGAGGCTTCCACCTGGCGGGCCACGTTCTCCGGTTGAAGGAGATGGCGGATGAGGTCCTTGGCCAGTTCAGCGTTAGGGGAAAAGTTCCAGATGCCAAAGCTCAGGGGGTTGGTACTGCGGAACCTGCCCCTGGGTCCCCGGGGCAGAGGGAGGTGGTCGATGTCGGCTGCGATGGGCAGGTTCTGCAGCTTGGCCGTGGCCCAGATGCTGGGTGGGTTGGGGGTCCAGGAGCCCACACCGGATAGCATGAAGCGGTTGTTGTCGGCATCGTCCCAGCCCAAGACTTCCCGAGGCATGAGAGGGAAGAGGCGCTTCACGTACTCAATGGCGGCGGCGGTCTCGTCGGAGTCGATAACCACCTCGCCCCTTTCGTTGACCGTCCGGCCTCCGAAAGCCCAGAGGATGGGATAAAGGCCGTCGTTGGCATCGAAGGTCTGGCTGATGGCGATGCCCACCGGGGTGCCCTGGCGATGGAGCCTTTCGGCAACGGTCAGGAAGGTGTTCCAGTCCAGCCCAGCCACAGCATCCGGGCTCATGCCCAAGCGAGCGAAATGGCGCACGTTGATGTTGGCCGGTAGGCTCCAGTGGTACCAGGGCACTCCGTACCAACGCCCTTCCACAAAGCCCACGTAGCGGGCAATGGGAAGCCAGGGCCCGTGCTCCCGTTCCACGGCGGTAGCCACATCGTCTAAGGGCAACAGAGAGGATCGGTACAAGGCGGCATCGAAGTTGCGGAGCTGCACGATATCGTGTCCGGACCGGGCGGCAGCTTCTGCGGCCAGCCGGGCGGGAATGTCCCGGGAAGCCAGGAAGTCTACTCTTGCGGCAACCCCTCGCTGGGCTGCCCAGGCCGCTACCTGGCGTTCCAGCTCAGGATTAAAAGAGGGAACGAAGTGGCTCTGGTGAAGCATCGTCACCGTCCGGGGTTGAGCTTTGACTGGTCCCACGAAGAAGGAGTACCCAAGCACAGCCCCAGCTGCCTTTAGCAAAGTGCGGCGGGTGATGAGCCTTTCTCCTTCTAACCGGATGAGCTTCTCTCCTATAACCTTGGCCTTTGGCATAGGCATCCCTCCTTTTTGGCTAGTTTCAAGGTTAGGGGGTGTATGGTCGGGTGTCAAGTGTTTGTTCCTACTATATAGGATGTAAGCTCTTTTAATGGGACACATCTGTAATTGGCCACTACATTTGAGACACCTTGGGGAACCGACCCCTCCTGCATCCTAGCCAGAAACTCCAAGGGAGCAAGACCACCCAGGGCCCTGTGGGGTCTCCTGCGGTTGTAGTGGTCAAGGTAGGCCTTGAGCTCCGCCTGGAGCTCCCTAACCCCCGTGGGCAAAGGTCGGGTGCAAAACTCCTCCCTAAAGGTCCGCTGTAGCCGCTCCACGTGCCCGTTGAGCTTGGGGCTCCGGGGAGGCAGCACAAAAAGGGCAATCCCCAAGCGTCGGCAAGTCTCCTCAAACTCCGCCATGTACTCGCTACCCCCATCCACACTGTACCGCACGGATGGGGAATGGCGCCTCGGCCACCAGTCGGGACAGAAACGCCCCAGCCACCCTCGCCGTGGCCCGGCCATGCACCTCCCCCAGGGCATAGCGGCAACAAAGGTCTACCGCCGAAAACTGCCGCACCACCTCCCCAGGCCCCAGGGTCACCCCCAAGGTGTCCACCTGGACCAGATCCCCAGGAGCCTGGACCTCGTACCCCCGGGGCTTCCTGCGGGCGTAGGGTCTCCTACCTCTCCCCCTGGCCTTCCCTCTCCCCCTCCTAGCCAGAAAGCGGGCCACGCCCTCCACCCGTCCTCTCCCCTCAAGGTAGGCCAGGATACGGCCCACCGTGCGTTCGCTCACCGCATAACCCCCCTTCCGGAGCGTCACCCAGATGGGCCATCGCCCCCAGGTGGGGTTCGCCTTCCTCAGCTCTTCCACCCGGAGAAGAAGCTCCGGCCTCCAGTGCCTCTTTCCCCGTGCACGCTTGGGGCGGCGGGACTTGGGCTTGAGCCCGGCTAGCCCCTCCTCCCTCAAAGCCCTTTCCCAACGGTAGTAGGTGGGCCGGCTGATGCCCAAAAGCCCCTGGATCTCATCCCAGCCCCGCCCGCTCGCCCGCAGGGCTTTGGCCAACTTCACCTTGCGCAGCCGTTCCTGGACATCCGGGTCGCCTGCCCCCGCTTCGGCCAGTCTCGTCCCTTGGCTAGCCCCTCGCCATAGCGTTTGGCCAATCGTAGTAAGCTGCATCTGGGGAACCTCCGCTACAGGGTCGGTTCCCCATCTTTTTATCCCACTCGGTGTCTCACATGTGTCTGTCCGGGTTCAGGCGGCTTTTCCCAACCCCGCCGAGGATCCATCCCCCTGGCCCGGCCAAACCGTTAGTATGGGGGCAAATGCGGGTAGCCCTCTTCATCACCTGCCTGGCCGACCAGTTCTACGCGGAAGCGGGAGTGGCCACGGTACGCCTCCTGAGGGCTTTAGGGGTGGAGGTGGACTTCCCCGAGGAGCAGACCTGCTGCGGCCAGCCCGCCTTCAACGCCGGCCACTGGAACGAGGCCCGGCACCTGGCCCAGCGGACCCTAGGCATCTTCCAGGATGCCGAGTATGTGGTCCTGCCCTCAGGAAGCTGCGCCAGCATGGTGAAAAACCACTACCTCGAGCTCCTTCCCGGGGACGGGGAGGCCCTTAGGCTTTCGGAGAAGACCTACGAGCTATCCCAGTTCCTGGTGCGGGTGCTGGGGGTGACCGAGCTGGGGAAGGGACTTCAGGGGAAAACCATAGCCTACCACCACGGCTGCCACGCCTTAAGGGAGCTTGGGGTCAAGGAGGAACCCCTCTTGCTCCTGAAAAACAGCGGGGCGGAGATCCTCCCCTGGGAGGCGGCCGAGGAGTGCTGCGGCTTTGGGGGGCTCTTCTCGGTGAAGCTTCCCGAGGTCTCCCTGGCCATGGCCGACCGCAAGATTTCCACCCTGCCCAAGGCGGATGCCCTCACCTCCACGGACGCCGGGTGCCTCCTCCACCTAACCGGGCGCATGGGCAAGCAGGGAAGGAACATGCGGGTGGTTCCCCTGGCCACCCTTCTATGGGAGGCGTATGCGGGTTAAGGCCAAGCTCTATCCCAAGGAAGCCGCCAGGCTCTTAAGGGAACAACCTGGGGTGCGGGAGGCGGTCACCGGAGCCACCTTGCACTTTGAGGCCAACCGCAAGAGAGCCTACCAGGAGATCGACGCCGAGGCCTGGCGGGAAAGGGCCAGGAGGGTCAAGGACCACCTCCTCACCCACCTGGACCATTACCTGGAGCTGGCGGAAAAGAGGCTTCAGGAAAAGGGCGTCCAGGTGCACTGGGCGGAAGATCCCGAGGAAGCCCACCGCATCCTGAGGGAGATCGTGGCCCGCCACGGGGTGAAGCGGGCGGTGAAGGCCAAGAGCATGCTCACCGAGGAGCTTGGGGTCAATCCCCTCCTGGAGTCCCTGGGGGTGGAGGTGTACGAAACCGACCTCGGGGAATACCTGATCCAGCTCCTGGGGGAACCCCCAAGCCACATCGTAGGCCCGGCCATCCACCTGGCCCTTTCCGATATCCAAAGGCTTTTCCACCAGCGCTTCGGCACCCCCCTGGATGCCTCCCCCGAGGTCCTGGCCGCCGTGGCCAGGAAGGTCTTGCGGGAAGCCTTCCTCACCGCCGACTTGGGCATCAGCGGGGCCAACTTCCTGGTGGCGGAAACCGGCACCCTGGCCCTCATGGAGAACGAGGGGAACATCCGCCTTGCCACCAGCCTCCCTAGGGTGCACGTGGCCTTTGTGGGCATCGAAAAGCTGCTCCCCCGGTTGGCCGACCTGGCCCTTTTCCTCCCCCTCACCGCCCGGGCGGCCACGGGGCAGCGGCTTTCCACCTATGTCTCCCTCATCCAAGGGCCGGCGAAGGAGGGAGAGGAGGGGCCTCAGGAGGTCCACGTGGTCCTGGTGGACCACGGCCGCACCGCCCTTCTCCACGACCCCGAGGCCTGGGAGGTGTTGCGGTGCCTCCGCTGTGGGGCCTGCCTCAACGCCTGCCCCGTCTACCGCCAGACCGGAGGCCACCCTTACGGCTACGTCTACTCGGGGCCCATCGGGGCGGTTTTGGACCCCGGGCTTCTGGGCCTCGAGGACACCTACCCCCTTCCCTACGCCTCCACCCTCTGCGGAGCCTGCTACGAAGCCTGTCCGGTGAAGATCCCCATCCCTAAGCTCCTCCTCGCCTGGCGAAACCGGGCGGTGGAACGGGGCCTCGCCCCCACCTGGGAAAAAGGTGCTATGCAGGCCTTTGCCAAGGTGATGCAAAGCCCAAGCCTGTACCGGCTCCTCTCCAAGGCCCTAAGGGGCTTCCCCCTGCCCCAAGACCTCCTTCCCCTTCTTAAGGCCTGGACCGAGGGGCGCGGCCCCTTACAGCCCA
>NZ_JAKEDU010000022.1 GCF_021462405.1 Thermus tengchongensis
GCATAAACCCCCCAGGTCTTCCCTGGATCCCCGGCAAGCCTATGCGGTCCGAGGGGTCATTTTGGTCGCTTTTCGCCCTTTCCTGCGCGAAAGTTCGCCTTCGCGCAAAGAGGGCCTAGGCCCCCGAAGCCTCCGCCGGCAGGGGAAGCCCGGTGCCCAGGGCCCTCGCGTAGAGCACCAGGGGATCCAGGTCTAAGCCCCCGGGCCAGACCGGGGCCCCGAGCTCCGGGTCCACCCGCACCTGGGCGAAGAAGCCGGGATCCCGGAGGCGGGAGAGGAGCCCGGGAAGCTCCAGGGCTGAAAGGTCCACCACCCTCCCCTTCCCGTCCGAGAAGCGAAGCCAGAGCTTGAGGCCCTCCAGGGGCCTGGCCTCCACCACTTCCACCACCATCCCCTCCAGGCTACTCCAGGGGCGGGATGGGCCTCAGGGGCTCGCCCCGCCGGGCCCGCTCCCAGTTCTCCAGGAGGGCCTCCCGGTAGGAGGGCCTCCCGGTGCAGGGAGGCTCACTCCGCCACCAGCCCCAGGGCCCTGTGAAGCCCGGGGGAGGGGCAGGAGGCACTCCCCTTCAGGTGGAAGGCCTTCTAGGTCCCTTAAGGACCGGGAGAAGTAACTTGGGGCGATGGTCCGTAGGCGGGAAGTGGTCATCGGCCCCGACCGGCGCCTCCGGGTCACCTTGGAGGTGGAGCGGGGGAAGTTGCGCTCCTGGGCGGTACAGCTGGAGTGGTGGGATCCCGAGGAGGGCCGCTTCGTCTGGGTGGCCCGCTACGACACCTCCGGGGGCAGGGTCCATCGGGACCGGAACCGCATCGCCTCCCACGAGCCGGTGGACCTCCCCGAGGACCCCGGCGAGGCGGCGAAGGTGGCGGAGAGGGAGCTCTCCCTGAAGGCCGAGGAGTACATTGAGGCCTATCGGGCCGCCAAGGCCCAAGGGAGGGAAGGATGGTGAACCCAGCAGAAAGGCTGGCGGAGCTGGACGGGATCCTGATGCAATACCTCCTGGAGGCGGACCTCCTCCGGGAGCTTCCCCCCGCCTACCGCCTGGTCCTCCTTCCCCTGGACGAGCCCGAGGTGGCGGCCCAAGCCCTGGCCTGGGCCATGGAGGCTCCCAACCCCGAAGGCTGGCCCTCCGTCTACGCCCTCTTCCTCCAGGGCAGGCCCATCCGCCTCCTCCTGCTGGGGAAGGAGGTGGAGGTGGCCCCCAGGGCCGCCTAGAGGGCCGGAGAAGAAGCGGCAGGGAGCTTCCCCGAAGCTGGGGAAAGGGGTAACGCAACACATGACCGCCTCTCCTAAGGATTAATTTCGGAATGTAGCTGGGTGGATGGGTGGAAAGGAGCGTTAAACCAAGTTAAACCAAGGAGTACAGAATCTTAAGTCTGGGAGAGTCTTCTATGAACGGTGCCGGAACCGTTATAGACCTTTTCGCCGGAGCCGGAGGATCGGCCCTTGGGTTTATACGGGCCAGTTTCCGCATAGCGGGGGCCGCCGAAATCGATCCAGACGCATGCAGAACCTACGAAGGTTTAATTGGCGTGCGCCCATTATGCGTGGATTTATCGGAGCTTCCTCCCGAAATGGCAGCCGGGCTTTGGAATGTGAAGCCGGGTGAAATAGACGTCCTTGTCGGATGTCCGCCGTGCCAAGGCTTCACCCGGCTTAGAAACGATGCAGGGGCGAGTGACCCAAGAAACGGCCTGGTGATGGTTTTTCTCGAGTACGTATCGTACTTCCGACCCCGCTTCCTTGTTTTTGAGAACGTACCTGGTCTTATCCGCTTACCTCATGGAAAGGCCTTTTACTTGAAACTTACGAAGGGGCTTCTCCGTTTGGGGTATCGTCTGCGTAAAAAAGAGGTTGATGCAGCAGACTACGGCGTACCGCAGCACAGGCGTAGACTAATTGTTATCGGAGCCCGAAAAGACATGGGACAGCCCCCTTTCCCTAGGGCAACTCACGGGGATCCTAGAAGCCCTAAAGTACGCTCAGGTCGGCAACTTCCTTGGCTCACGGTGCGGGACGCCATCGGTCATCTTCCCCCCCTTCGAGCCGGAGATCAAGATCCCAACGATCCTCTTCACCGGGCGCCGAAGATGGGAGAGCGGGTCCTTAGATTTATCGTCCAAGTCCCCAAGGACGGGGGAAGTAGAACCCAGGTTCCCGAAGAAGAATGGCTGCCTTGCCATAGAAACCATAATGGCCACAAGGACACCTACAGTAGGCTTGCCTGGGACCGCCCCTCCGGGGTCATCACCTCGGGGTGCTGCAACGTATCCAAAGGACGCTTCGCCCATCCCGAACAAGACCGGGCCATAACCCCGAGAGAGGCCGCCCTTCTTCAAGGATTTCCTCCCGACGCCGTTTTTTACGGCTCGCTGGACTCAATCCGGCGTCAAATCGGCAACGCCGTTCCTCCGCCCCTTGCCGAAGCGATTGCCCGTGCCATTAGAGAGCGCCTCGAACGGCGAAGCTTGATTGAGTTCTCCAAACGCGCAAAAGCTTTTTAGCGGACATTCGGAACAGTTTGGCCAGCGGGGACGACATACGATGCGTGAAAAGTCGATTAGTGCGCTTATAGGGGGCCCTCCCCGAGCAGGCGAGAGGTACGGTAGCAACCTCCTCAGAGGGGGAGAACCTTTCGTCGGATGGGTCATTTCGATTCCCGTAAGGCGGGAGAGGAAGCGAAAAACATTGACGTCGGCCGGGACGATTTCTCTTCCAAAGGCCAGGGCGGCAATAGCACCGGCAGTATATTCTCCGAGGCCGGGCACTCTCTTTAGCTCCTCAAGGGTTTCGGGGATGCGGCCCCCGTGATGTTCAAGTAGATAGAGGGCGGCCTTCCTGAGGTATGAGATGCGCTTCCGTAAACCGAGAGGGGCCAAAACTTCGGCGATTTCCTCCTCCGAGGCTTGGGCCAGCGTGTGGAGATCCGGAAAGCGGTCCACGACAGCCTCGTAGAGGCGGGCTACCATATCCCAACGGGTGCGCACGAGAAGGAATTCGGCCAGGAAAATACGATATGGCGACGGATTTCGACGCCATGGAAGAGAATTGTCAGGTTCCCATATTCGGGCCAACCTTACGGCGGCCCGTTGAACCCGCCTCTTTGCCGCAGAAAAATCCATGGCATGCTAAATGTAACGGCTTCTCACTTCTCGGATCAACCGTCGGATTTCTTCCTCTACGGCCGAAGCCATTTCTGTACGCACAAAGGTGGCGGCTTCGTGAGCCTCTACGACAACCGTCGGCACAAGGGGAGCCAAACCGTCCGGCGCTTTTCTTCTATCAACCGAGTCGAAGGCGGGAAGGGCATGATTCAGGTCCAGTGTGCGGTGGGCAGGGTTACAGAACCAAGCCAGCAACCGCTCCAGCGCCTGTCCAGCATGGGTAAGTGGTGGTTTCCCCTTCTCCCCGCTCCAATCCTCCTTGTGAACTATTGCCTCCAACCGAGGAATCAAAAAGTGGCCTGCGGATTTTCCGTCAACGAGGGGACGGTATACGGCGCAAGGAGCTCCGTAGACCATGAGCACCCCCGCATAGGCGCAAAGCATCATGAAGGGACGATACTCTTCCAGTTCTAAAGTTGGGGTTCGCCCCTTCGCTTCGAGTTCTTCGAGTCGTGCGCGGATGTAGTTCTGCCAGTCATTCAAGTCATCATCGACGGTTTTACCGCCGACCCGTGGAGGCCGCTCATCTCTCTCCAAGGCAATATCTGAGAAACGGCGCAGCATCCCGAAAGTGCGGAAGGCTTTGTCTTCAAGACCTGTGAACTCCGAACTTCGGGCAAGCCCGAGAAACAGCAGGTGAACTAGAAGGTGATCTGGGAGAGGAGCCCGATAGACGAGCTCAATGTCCCGGATTTGCTTCTTCTTGTAAAGAAACCAAAAAACGATGGGTGAGAGCCAGGAGAACTCCGGGTTCTTAACCACACCGGTATAAGCTACATTGCCGTAGGGGCCACTCGGCCGGACAAAGTCAACCAGTTCGTTAAAGCGGGCGATCTCGTTGCGAACTAGCCGTCCGTAGAGGTTATCTGCTTCGAAGTCCTTTAAACGGTGGACCGTCGGGAAAAGTCGCCCGTCCCGAACGATAAGCTCTACCGGAGGTGGGAATCCTACGAAAGGTCTGTTGCCCCTCGGTCTCCAGCGCGCCTCACCACGCAGAACCCGAAGATCCTCGGTATATTGCCGCAGAGAGAGGGCGGCATAGCGGGCATGCCGTAAATCCTCTTCGCCGAAGAGCTCCCGCAACCGTTCGGCCAAAAGAAGGCCTTCTTCAGCAGCTCGGATGTCATTGTAGTGTCTCAGGTCCTCCGGGAAGATATCGTAATCCGTGTAAGCAGCGTCTCCACCTCCGGCCGCCTCCAGAGCAGCGGCAGCGGCAAAAATGTGCACCTCAGAGGGGGGAAGGAAGCTTCCTTCCCGGTGCTCTATTGTGATTTCAGCCACAGAGGAATCGGTACCAGCCCAGGACTTTGAAGTAGGGGGGGGACTCACCCCGATGATCTCAAGGACGCGAGTACCGTAGATGCGGCGCCTTAGCCGTTTCTGCACTTCTTCCCTTTCAAGTTTTGGTTGGTCGTCTGGCCAATACCCCTTTTTGCGCAGGTCGGAGAGCGACGGCAAGCCCAGAATAGAAGGTTCCAGCCCCCACAGATCAACGAAATAACCCCGAAGACGTCCAAGCCGGATCTGAAGTATTTCGTACAATTGCTCGGCCTCCTCGGCGTTTTCTGGAGTAGGCCGCCTTCTTAGCTCTAGGAATTTACGAGCAATCCCATCGATGTCCATCAGAAGTCCCTCGAGCATGGATGTCAAGAGTTGGACGGGGTCTTGTTCGGCCAACTCCGGGGCGGCCTCCATTATCGCTTCGGCCAGACTCTCGTCTTCAACTTGCCCAAGGGCAATCATCCTAAGGACCGATTGAGTTTCCTTCCTATTCCACCGCTCCTGCTCCTCTCTTTGTAAATGCTCGTCTGCTTGGCCCTTAGGAGGAGGTAGATCGTCCAAGGCTTTGACCTCGGCGTTTCTAACACCCTCGATCAATTCCAGTAGGGACATCTGCTTGGGGAGGAACCGGCGTAAGATGTAAACCCGCTCTGGCCGGCCCGGCCCCTGACCTCGCCGGGTAGTTGTTACAAGCAGAGGTTCCCCGTTCCCCTCACCCCATAGGAGTTCTCGGAGAACGCGGCGCACCGTCCGCTCCGAAGCCGATTTGCCGAGTCTAAAGAGGCGGATAGTGAGTTCCCCTAGGGTGAGACCTTCCCGTCCGGCCTCCTCCAAGAGCCTCAGAATCGCTTCCCGGAGTTCTTTGTCTTTTCCTCTTTCCATCGACGTACCTCCTCGGCCATATTTGGTGTAGGTGCCCCCTCCGGAGTTTTCCGCGTCCGGATTTCCACCTCGACAGGGTGCCGAAGTATGTCTGCCCCGGAAACAACGATGGCGCGTCCCTTAGGCAGCCTGGCGATCCTCTCCACCACGTCCTCAGAGAGGTCGCCAAGCATCCCGGAGATGAGCCGTAGATCCTCGCGGTCTAGGGCGAAAACAATCCGTGTGTTGCAGGTAAGCAGTGCTTGCTTGTCCATCGACGAAGGGCTTTGCGTAATGAGGACAATCCCGATGGCGTCGTGACGAGCAGTGCGGACCAGCTCTCGGATCACACGGGTCGAAGGGGTTGTCTCGCCGCCTCCCGGCAGGAAGAGGTGGGCTTCGTCAACGAGAAGGACAAAGGGGGGAATAAAATTATTCCGTCTTAGAATCTGCAACAGACGGGCGGAAGCCCCTACGATTAAGTTGCGATCCTCTTGGCCTAAGTGGCCAACATAGACGTTAACAATAGGGTAGCTACGCAACTTTTGCGGCCAATCCGACAACTTATCCTCCAGCAGAGGCGAGCGCCTCACCGCTACCTCGACCCTTCGGACAGCACGCTCCCCTACACTTACTTGGCCAAATGCTGAGGCCAAACTACGGATCCGGTCGAGTAACTCTTGGAGGGGGATCTGAATGGTTCCTTCTCTTTTCAGTTGGTCGAGGGCCTTCCCAAAGATTTCATCGTAGGCCAAAGCCACCAGCTCTGACTGGTCCTTGGTCAGATTAGGCACAAAGGATAGAAACTCAGAGAGACCGATGATCGAGTACGCGACTTTGAAGTCTTCACCTGCCTTGAGGTTAAGCCCCCCTAGGGATCGAGTCATTTCGATGGCGTCACCAAGGACATCGAACGAAACTACGGGGATTTCCTTATCCGTCAGTTCTTCCACAAAGACGTGAGCTGCGTAACTTTTCCCCACGCCCGTGCGACCGACAACTGCGATGTGGCGAGGTACGGCCTCGAGAGGCAAGCGAAATTCGGCGGCTTCTTGCCCTGAGCGCACCCTTCCCAAGAAGAGGCTCTCTTTTCCAAGGGACGCGCCAAGGAGGAGCGGAATGAGGTCAACGGGTAGCTCGAAAACCGATGCGCCAGTGCGAGGTAGCAGAGTTGCTTCCCTAACGTCTAGTAATCTACCTTCTTCATCAAGGATAAGCTCGCCCAACAGCTCTACCCGGGCCACGCGCGCCCGGTACGGGGAGTGATCGTCGAATCGGGTCGATCGGTGCTCCTCCAGTCCGTATGCTACCCCGCGTTGGAGCCGCCACGGGTCGGCTTTTGTGTTCTCCTCAACGGCCTGAACAATCCGTCCGTAGTGGAAAAGCGCGCCGTCCTCGTCCCTATCGATGAGAACAAAGGTTCCAAGGGGGGGATCGTAACCCGCCTCAATATGGACGGGGGCCGTGGTGTAGGTCGGTGAGCCCGTGTAGGGAGACGAACTCACCGTCCCAAGTTTCTTCATCCGTTCCCTTTTGATCAATGCCATAGCCGGCCTCCTATGCCGGATATTTTAAACGGCAACTTGTCGACCGTCAACCCCCCACTCGTCCCTGGAGGGGCTGCCGCCCCCGGGGACGGGGGTGGAGGTCCGGGGGGTGTACGCCCCCAGGACTGGCCAGCTCGTGGCCCAGGAGGCCCGGGCGGTCCGCCTCTGGGACGACCCCCCGGAGGGGGAGGGCTAGGCCGCCGCCTTGAGGAGGTGCTGCAGGAAGGCTCCCCCTCGTCTGGCGTACCCCTCCCGCACCGCCACCCGGGCCCGGTGGTAGGCGTGCACCAGGGCGTGGGGGCTGAGCTTCCCCTCCACCACCTTCCAGAGGAGGCCCGCGTAGAAGCGCCGGGAGTGGGGGTCGCCCAGCTCGTGGGCCATGCGCTCGGAGAGGAGGTCGATGACCGTGGGCCGGTCCTGGGCCTCCATCTCCGCCAGGAGGAAGGCGGCCTCTATGGTGGGGTTCTCCGTGGGGGCGGGCCGCAGAAAGTCCAGGGCGGGCACCTCCCGGATCCCCAGGGTCCACTTGACCAGGAGCTCCAGGGAGACCCGCTCGGGGCGTAAGCGCTCCGTCTGGTCCCCCTTCTTTCGCCGCTTGCCCTTGGGGTAGATGACCCGGAAGGCGGTCCTGCCCTCCTCCAGGTCCTTGGCCATGTCCCGCCAAGGGTGGGTGAGGTCCCCGTGCTCGAAGCGGGCCCGCCCGGGCTTGAGGCGCACGGCCCAGACGGTGCCGGTGTTGAGGTTCTGCGCCTCCCCGCCCCGCACCGCCGTGGCCACGTGGGTCTTGCTCCGGAGGAGGCCCGCCTCCTCCAGGGGGCCCGCCCAGCGCCAGACCGTGGTGCGGTGCACCCCGAGGAAGGAGGCCACGAGGTCCACGGGGAGGTGGAAGACGGCCTGGCCGGCCTTCCTGGCGGCCTTGGGGCCAAACCTCTCCCGGAGGTAGCGGCGGCCCAGGGCGGCGAGGAGGAGGAGGAGGCGGAGGGGTCCCGCCTGCAGGCCCTTCTCCTCGGCCAGGGCCAGGAGGTCCTGGAGGGCCTGACGCCTGGGGTCGTCCTCTGGGGTCTCGGCCAGGGTCTGCTGGAGGAGACCCTTGACCCAGGCCAGGGCGCGGTTTTCTCCGTCTTGGACGGTCATCATCGGCTTTGGGGTTGCCGTGCAACATTCATTGTCCCAACGCCCCGGCGTAAAGCCGGAGGGGGGACAACGCCCGCCAGCCGCCTCGAGGGGAAATTCAAGGTGGTCCACCTTTGGGGGGGTAGAAACTGAATGTTGCACGGCAAAAGTGCCCTCCTGGACGGCGCTCCCGGAAGGGGGGGTGTACGGGGCCTCCGGGGCCGGGGAAGGGGGGGCCTCCTGAGAGGTGGGGGCCTCCGCCTCCCCAGACCGGGCCAGGGCCAGGGCCTCCTCGGGGTCCAGGCCGTGCATGGCGGCCCACGCACGCAAAGCCTGCTCCCCCAGGAGGGGGTTCCTCTGGAGAAGGTCCTGGATGCTAGTGAGGGCTTCGTTCTGAAGGGCTTCCGGCCGGATTGGAGTCTCCACTCTTGCCTCCTTCCTCCCGGCCGGGTTAGGATGGAGGCCTCCTGCCGGGGAGGTCTCGGCCTAACTGGCCGGGGCTTCTTTTTGCATGATACCGGCCGGTCCATGAGTTTCGCCGGCCGGCGTGGGCCGATCACCCCGGGATCCTAGGAAGCAAAAGGCCCCTCACCGCCCCCAGAACCGCCACCAGGGCCGCCTCCTCAAGGTAGCTTCGCTGACCGGGGGCTCCAGGGCCTTCAGGACCTCCCTGAGGCGGGCGTTCTCCTCCCGCAGGGCCCGGAGCTCCCCCTCCACCCGCTCCAGCCGCTCGGCCAGGTCCCGGAGGAGGGCCAGGGCCTCCCCCTCGGAGGGGAGGGCGAGGCCGGCGGCCGGGAAGTCCCCCTGGACCCGGGCCAGGGCCTCCTCCAGGGGGATCCCCTCCCGAAGGTGGACCTCCCTGGCCGCCTGGAGGCGGGCCACGGCCTCCGTGGGCCAGAGCCGGCCCCCCCGAGGATCCCGGGGCAGGGGGGCTACCCGTTCCTCCCACAGGGCGGCGTAGCGCCGGAGGGTGGCCGGGGAGACCCCCAGGGCCCGGGCGGCCAGGTGGGGGGGCAGGAGGGTCTGGCCGAGGTCTTCCCCTTCCGAGTGGTCCATGACCGCAGTCTACCCAGGCGCTCAGGGTGAGCGCTTACCGCTCACCCCCGGCGCTGAGCGGGCGCTCACCCCCTTGGGGCGATTCCGGAAGGGCGCACCGAAGGGCCTAGGCCACCCAGACAAAGGCGGCCCTCCTTGGGTAAGCTCAGGGGCGTGCGGGAGAAGCCCGTCCGGCTCACCGCCCACGCTCGTATGCGCCTCGCCCGAGGAGCCACCCAGGAAGAGGTGGAGCGGGCCATACGGGAAGCCCCCTGGGCGCCAGCCCTGGAGGGAAGGTGGAGCGCCACCCTAGAGTTCCCTTTCGCGGGGGAGTGGAACGGTCGGCGCTACAATGCCAAGCAGGTTCGGCCCATCTTCGTGGAGGAAGAGGACGCCTTAGTGGTCATCACCGTTTACGTCTACTTCCTGCCCAAGGGGGGTCTCTGAAAGGAGGAAGCATGCGAATCACCTACGACCCGGAAGCCGATGCCCTCTACATCGCCTTCGGGGAGGGCCCCGCCACGGTGGAGGAGGTAGCCCCGGGGGTAGCCCTGGACTGGGACAGGGAGGGAAGGCTCTTGGGGATTGAGATCCTGGACGCCAGCCGGCGCCTCTCGGACCCCAGGGCCCTCTCTCGCCTCCTCTTGGAGGCCCTCCCCACCTGGGAGAAGGCGGGGGCCTAGGCCGTCCGGTCGGGCAGGATGGGGCCCTCCGGAACGACGACCAGGCGGAGCTCCTCTCCCTGGAAGAGGGCGTAGACCAGGGGGCCTTCCCCGCCTCCCTCCCCTCGGCCTTCGCGGCCGTAGGCCTCAATGGACTCCCAGGCCCGGGCAAGGAGGTCGTCCCGGCCTCGGTTCAGGTGTTCCCCGGAGGTGGGGGAAAGGTGGGGCATGAGCTCGTGGCGGGCGATCCGGCTCCGGTCCCGATGGACCCCGCCTCCGGCCGTGCCGGACCAGGCCACCCAGACAAAGCAGCCCTCCTTGGGATCCAGTCACTCCAGCTGGACCGTCCCGTCTACCCCAAAAGCCGCCGCACCCACGCCCTCCGGGCCTCCCGGTAGGCCTCCCGCTTCGTCTGGCCCCGCGCGAGGATGGTTTCCGGGCCCACCTCGGCGCTGGCGATGTACCCCTCCCCCTCGGGATCCCGGGCGGCCGAGGGGGCCCCATAGCGGTCCCACCCGTCGGCGATGGTCTCGGCGATGAGGTCCAAAAGCCCCTCCTCCCAGACCTCGGGGGAGAGGTCCAGGGCGTGGCGGCCGTACTTCTGGCGCAGGTAGGTGCAGAAGGGCCCCAGGTCGGGGTCCCGCTCGGGGTCGGGGAGAGTCTGGGCCAGGGCCCAGAGGACCCCGGCGAGGCGCCGGATCACCCTCCGCCCCCCTTCCGGTGGGCCTCCCACCACTCCCCGAGGGTCCGGGGAGGCTCCTCGGGGTAGAGGCGCATCCCGATGGGGGAGAGGGGGGCCTTGGGCCACGCCTCCACGGCCTTCCGCCAGGGCGGGGCCTTCCATTGGCCCGAGGGATCCCGCAGGTGCCGGTCCCCCCAGAGCTTCTGCACCCTGCGGCGGATCTCCTGGACCTGGCTCCACACCCCGCTGAACATGGGCAGGTTCCCCAGGGCCTTCATGTGGCCCACGAGGGCCCTCCAGTCCCCTTCGGCGGCGTAGGCCAGGGCCTCCTCTAGGAGAGCCCGGTGGAACTCCTTGGTGAGGAACCATGTCCACCGCCCACGCTGGTCCGGTTTGAGCACGTACGTGGCCCGCCAGGCCTCCTTCCTCCACGCCACCCAGGTAAGGGGGCGGTCCTCCACCCGCTGCATCCTCTCCCCGGGGAGCTCTTGGGTGGCCAGGAGGAGCATGGGCCAGGTGGGGGGAGGGTCCTCCGGGGGCATGACGCTCACCGGGGCCAGGAGGAGGTGGGCCACGGGGAGGCGGGCCTCCTTCCTGATGGCCCTGGCCTTGGGGCCGATGAGAACCGCGTGTTTCTCGTCCAGCTTCTTCACGGCGGCCAAGACCTTCTCCACGGGGGCCGTCTGGACCTGCCACCAGGTGTACCCGTCCCGGCTCACCAGGCGCAGGGCCTGGGCCAGGAGGGCCGTCTGGCCTCTGAGGAGGGGGTAGTCCTCGGGGTCGGTCATGGCGGTCTACTCCTGGGCGGCCCCGGAGAAGAGGGGGGGCGTGTCGGAGGGGGGCGTGTCGGAAGGCTCTTCGGGTTGCTCGTTAGGCGGCTCTTGCGCCTTCTCTTTTGTCGCCCTAGCTCGGTACTCCTCCGCAAGCATTGTCAGGGCCTCTCGGGCGAGCTCGGAAAGCGTCATACCGTGCTCCCTGGCGAGGGCTTCCAGAGCGCTATGGGTGGCGGGATCCAGGCGCAGAGTGAGGCGCTCCTCGAGGCGGGGCTTGGCCTTCTCCTTTAGGCGCTTCTCCAGGCGGGACAGGGTGGACATGGCGGCCTCCTTTGAGGTGTAGGGTAGCGCGGGGGGCGGGGGATTGTAAAGAGGATGCCCTTTATTTCACGCGTTCCCGGGCGTTCCCTGGCTCTTAATGAGGTTCCTTTGGGCGACCCGCTTGACCCGGGGCGGGGGGGCCGCGTAGGCTGGTGGTGAACCCTAACCCGGGTGGTGCCGGGGCCGGACAAGTAGCCTAGGAGCTGCCACTCCGATGGCGAACGCCGGGGAAGCGGGGTGCCGGGGGAAAATCCTGGCTCGCCCCGCACTCAACGCGGCGCTCCGGGGGCACAGCCTCCGGTTCGACCGCAATCCACATACCCCGAGGGATCGGGGGCGAGATTGGGCGACCCGGAAAGGGTCCTGGGGGCGAACCCCCAGGGCTGACCGCGGGAAACCCGGTGAAAGTCCGGGCCACGGGATGGGGTGAACCCATAGCCCCATCACGTGTGCGGAGCAGGCCGGTGCTGAGGGTGCCGCGAGGCACCAGGGGGCTGAGGGAGACTGGAGGCCCCGCTGACCAGGGAAAACGGGAGGGGAGACCCGCACCGGATAACCTGGGGCGCACGATAGCTAGGCCTGTAACGGGGAGGGTGCGAACCCCTCCCTGCTCCGAGCCGCCCGCCTGGGGTCCGTGAAGTCCTGGCCGTGCCTGGAGTACCCCGAGCTCCGGAACCTCGTAGGGGGAAAGGGCCACGCAAGCGGCCAGGGCGTAGCGAAGGCGGGAAGTGGCAAGTACCGCGGCCTAACGGGGGAACCTCTCGGCCGGGATCCCGGACCTGTGGCAGCAGGGGAGAAGGGGTCCCGGTGAGCCGTGGGGAGTACCCGCTGGCGTAAGGGGGCTTGGACCCCCTGAGGCGGCGGCGAAAACCCGGCGCGCGAGAGGGGGAGACCGGGCGAGTACGAGGGGGAACGGCTGCGTGGGGGGCCCCGTACCCCATGCGGTGCGCGAACCTGGCCCGCGTTCGCGGGATGTAGGAAAGCCCGGACCGGCTTACCCTGGGGCTTCCACCCCAGGGGGCCTCGGCACCGCTTCGGGGGCGGGGGGCAACCCCTGCCCCGACAACCGGGAGAGGGATCCCGAGGGGAAGGTGGAGTACCCGAGGGACTCGGAAGTTCTGGGGCGTGAAGCCTCAGGTGTCGCAGGAAAAGGCGCTTGGCCTCCCCCAGGGGAGGCCTCCGGGAGGAGGCGGATCCTGGCGAGGAGGTGGGCGTGGCGGCCACGGGCCTATCCGTGGCGGCGACCGCCAGGCGGCGTCCCAAAACGCCAGGGGGCGACAGGGCCGAGAAGGGGTTGACCGGGAGGTCGGCCTGGCCGAGAAGGTCGCCCCGAGAGGGCGCAGCGGGAGTCGCCGTGGTCCCCCGGCCTCACAGGGGGGGAAGGGAACTGCCAGAGTGCCGGCTGGCCGCGGGCCTCAACGCGGTGGTGGCCACGGGCCTAACCGTGGCGGCGAAGGCCGGCCAAACGGGCCAGCCACGGCGTCCTCCGGCCGTACAGGAGGGGGCGTTCCCGGGCCCGGAAACCGGGAGATGGGAAGCCCGGAGCTCCCCGCGGGGGGTTCCCGGGCGGTGGCCGGAAGGGCCTGCGGGCCCGGAAGGACACGAATCTCAGGGCGAGAAGCCCACCCTTAGGGGGACACCCTTATCCCCCGCCCCCGGCTGACCTTCAGCCGGGGTTTTCTGTTTGCCCCTCAAGCCGCCTGGAAGGCCCCTGGAAGGCCGGGGAAGGGGTGGGGGGCTACTTCCCCTTGGCCCTCGAGGGGGCGGCCTTCTAGGGCCCTTAGAGGCCGGGAGAGGTGGTCTTTTGCAAGTCCATGCCCTTCCC
>NZ_JAKEDU010000023.1 GCF_021462405.1 Thermus tengchongensis
TCTGGGTACTGAGATGTTTCAGTTCCCCAGGTTCCCCCCGCTCAAAGAGCGGTGACCCGTGTTCCCACGGGCCGGGTTCCCCCATTCGGACATCCAGGGATCAACGCCCGCTACCGGCTCCCCCTGGCTTATCGCAGGTAGCCACGTCCTTCATCGGCTCGGGTGCCAAGGCATCCACCGTGGGCCCTTAGCATCTTGACCCTCCAAGACCGCTCCACACGGCCTTGACTCACCTATTCCTCCACCCCAGCTTTCAAGATCCCCCGCCGCCCCTTCAGGCAGCGCAAAGAAAAAAGTACCAGACCCAAGCACCTCTGTCAAGGGGGGTGGGCGGGGTCTCAGGGTAAGCTAAGGCCATGCGTGGCCTACTGGCTCGGCTTTTCTTAAACACCCTGGCCCTTTGGGTAGTGAGCCTGGTATACCCTGGGGTTTCCTTCGCCCGGGAAGCGGGGCTTCTAGACTACCTGGTGGCAGGGGCCGTATGGGGGCTGGCCAACGCCCTGCTGCGGCCCATCCTCCTTTTCCTGACCCTACCCTTAAACCTTTTGACCCTGGGGCTTTTCACCTTGGTGGTCAACGGGATGGTGCTCTACCTGGTGGCCCAGGCCACCGCCCTCGAGGTGCACGGATTCGCCGGAGCTCTGGTTGGAGCCCTGATCCTATCCCTGGTGAGCCTTTTCCTTACCTGGTTGTTGCGGGATTAACGGTTTTCCATCACGTAGCGGGAAAGCTCCTCGATCAGGACCTCCTGCTCGGTGATGATGGCCTTGACCGCATCCCCGATGGAAACCACCCCCACCACCCTTCCTTCCTCCAAGACAGGAAGGTGCCGCACCCGGTGCTCGGTCATCAGGCGCATGGCCTCTTCCAAGGTGGTTTCGGGAGTCACCGTGATCACCTCGCGGGTCATGACCTCCTCCACCCGGGTGTCCTTGGAAAACCGGCCCAAGAGGACCAGCTTCCGAGCATAATCCCGCTCGGAGAAGACGCCGAGGAGCCTCTCTCCCTCCATGACCAGGAGGGCCCCGATGTCGTGCTCGGCCAGCTTCTTGAGGGCCTCCAACACCGTGGCCTGGGGATGAACGCTATAGACCCCTCCCCCCTTGCGCACAAGAACCTGCCGAACGGTCATAGAACCTCCTTTCCTTTAGGGGTTCATTATACCAGACCGGGCAAGCGCTTATCGCACGGTGAGGACCGGCCCCACCGCATGGCGCACCACGTATTCGGCGGTGCTCCCCAGGATCAGGCGGCGCACTGGCGCTCCCAGGGCCAAAAGATCCGAGGGGGTTTGCAAGGACAGAAGATGCTCTGCGGGATCGCCCGAGAAGGCCAGGGACTCCACCCGGATCCCCTGGTCCTGCAAGTAGGTCTGCGCCTCGAGGGCCCAGGTTCCCGCCTGCACCGGATCGTCGTGCACGCTCACCACCCGCACTAAAAGCCCCAGGGGTTTGGCCAAACTGGCTAAGGTGTGCAAGGCCCGCACCGCGCTTTCCGAAGCGTTGTATCCCAGGATGGCCCCTTCTATCTCCACGTAGTCGGTGGGCGCCACCAAAACCGGGGTAGGCGAGGTTCTTAAAACCCTATCCACGGTGCTTCCCAACCCCACGAAACTACCCCCATGGGCTTCCCCGCTTCGGCCCATGACCAGGAGGTCTGCGGTGCGGGCATGGCGTAGGATCACCTCATGGGGCAACCCGGTTTCCACGAAGACCTCCACCTGAAGCCCCGCCTCCTCAGCGCTTTTGCGAATGCGCTCCAATAAGGCCTCGCCATGGGCGGAAAGGGCCTTTTCCAGCTCTTCCCGATAGGCGGGCACGGGCACGGTAAGGGCCCCGAAGTCCATGAGCTCCAGCACCCGGATGAGGCGGGAATCCCGGACGTAAAGGGCCACCAGCTTGGCGGAAAGCTTGTAGCAAAGCCACTCCGCCAGCACTTCCGCTCCCCGGGCCTGGAGAGAGCCATCTGTGGCCAGAAGGATTCTCATGGATCCATCTTACGGCCCTCAGGCCCAGCCCCCGGTTCCCGTACCCCCTGGGCCAAGGCCCAAGCGGGCAGGATCAAGGTCCCCAAGGCCAGGAGAACCGGCATCACACCAAAGACCTCGATCAAGTGTCCTATGGGGGCGTAGAAGAGCCCGGCGAAACCCCAAGTAAAGCCCATGAGAAGCCCGGAAACCGTGGCCGTCTGGCCCGGTTCCAGCTCCTGGGCCAAGGCCACGGCCACCGGGATCCCCGCGTTCATCAAGGCCCCGGTGAGGGCCAAAAGGGCCAGGTAGAGCGCATCCCCAGGGGGCAGGAAAAGAAGGCCCAGATATAGGGGAAGCCCGAAGGCCAGGGTCCCCACCAAAACCGCCTTCCGCCCTAAGCGGTCGGAAAGGGTGCCCCCAAGGAAGGCGCCCAAGGTGGCGGAGAAGCTATAGGTGGAAAGGCTTAAGGCAATGTACGCATCGGAAAGGTGCCTTTGGGTAAACCAATAGGGTAAAGTGGTGGAAAAGCTCATAAACACCAGGCTCCTTAAGGTGGCCATCCCCCAAAGCCGGGCCACGTCCCCGCGAAAAACCCTCAGGAAGTCCTTAAAGCCTGCGGGCTTTCCTTGCCGCCGCACGGGGGGCAAGCGTAGGAGGAGCAAGGCCGGCAACAAGGCAAGCGGGGTTAACCACATTAGGCCCTTAAGCCCCCAGGCCCCCACGGCGAACAAGGCCACCACCGGTCCCAGGGAAAGGCCCAGGTACCCAGCGGACCCGAAAAAGGAAAGCCAAAAGCCCCTCCGCTCCTTAGGGGCAAACTCCCCCACCAGGCTAGCCCCCGAGGCGTGGAAAAGAGCCGAACCTAAGCCGGCAAACCCCAGGACCAAAAGCAGTACCTCGAACCGGGGCCATAGGCCCAAGGAGCCCATGCCCAAAGCCACCAGCACCGGCCCCAAGGCTGCCAAAAGCCTTCGGTCCAACCGGTCGGCGATGAGGCCGGCCAGGGGCTGGAAAAGGCTACCCGTAAGGGAATACACGGACACCAGAAGCCCCACCGTCCCGAGCCCTACCCCAAAGTGGGCCATCAGCTTGGGCAGAAGAGGCGTGAGGAAGTTGGAAAAGAGGTCGTTGACGGTGTGGAGCCAGGCCAAGAGAAGCGGCAGCACCCTCCCATGTTAAACCCCTCTCTCATGGAGGGTGTGTTACAATTCCTCCGTGCTTGTGGGCTTTCCGGTAGGCGGGGGAAAAAGAAAAATGGCGCGCCCGAGAGGACTCGAACCTCTGACCTTCGGCTCCGGAGGCCGACGCTCTGTCCAGCTGAGCTACGGGCGCACTCAGCGGGAAGTATCCTAGCACGCTAAGGAGGAGGCGGTCAAGTGTTCGGTATCAGCAAAAGAGCCATCACCATCCTTTTCGGTCTTCTGGCCTTGGCCTTCGCCGTGGGGGCCATCCTCCTCTTCACCCCGCAGGCGGGGCAGCAGGCGCGGGGCAAACCCGTGCTGTGGGTGAACGGGAAGGCGGTCTACGAGCTGGACCTGCTTAGGTTCCAGGGGAACGACCCTCTTTACGCCGCAAACCCGCAAGGACTTCTCAAGAACCTGGTGGACACCCATTTCCTGGAGCAGGTGATCCTCACCGAGGCCCTCAAGCAGGACGCCGCCCGGGTCCGGGTGAGCAGCGCCGAGGTGCGCAAGGAGGTAGACCGCATCCGGGAACAGTTCGGCTTAAAGGATAAGAAGGCCTACGAGCAGTTCCTGAACCAGGTGGGGTATACGGATGCCCAGCTCAGAGGCGAGATCAAAACCCAGCTCCAGATCCAAAAGCGCCTGGACCAGGTGCGCTCCGCGGCCAAACCCAGCCCGGAGGAAGTCCGCTTCTACTTTGAGGTCTTCCAGGACAAGTACAAGGGGGAAGACCGAGTAAAGGCGCGGCAGATCGTGGTGGACGACAAGAAGCTCGCCGACGAGCTTTTGGCCAAGGCCAAGGCCGGGGAGGACTTCGCCGCCCTGGCTAAGCAATACTCCAAGGTGGGTGCCGAGCAAGGGGGTGCCTTGGGGGCAGGCCCAGGGGAGAACACGCCCAAGCCGGTGACCAAGGTGGTCTTCCCGGACAAGGTGGCGGAGGCGGTCTTCGCCCAGAAGGGGCCGGGCCTGGTGGGGCCCATAGAGGCAGGGGGCCGGTACTACCTGGTGCAGGTGGAGGAGTACTTGCCTGCCAAAACCCCCTCCTTTGAGGAGGTGAAGGAGCAGGTGGAGAAGGACGCCCAAGAAGCCAAGGGCAACGGGGCCCTGGAAACCTACCTCGAGGACCTACGCAAGAAGGCCCAGGTTCGCTTTGCGGAGAACATGCCCTACGTCTACAAGAACCCCCCCGTGGCCCTGGTCAACGGACAGGAGATCCTCCTGAGCCAGGTTCTGCAGCCGGTCTTCGCCAATCAACAGACCGCCGCCCTCATCCAGCAGGGTTTGGGGGAGCTGGCGGTGCAGTTCTTCCTGCCCCAGACCCTGGAGAGCCTCATCGACCGGGATCTCCTGGTGGAGGCCGCCAAGAAGAGCGGCAAGCCCTTCATCGGTAACAAGGACGAGATCGCCCAGGCCTACCTCCTCTACGAAACCCGGGACCTCTCGGCCACGGAGGAGGAGGCCCGGAAGTTCTACGCGGAGAACCCAGCCCTCTTCACCGTGCCGGCCAGCGCCGAGGTGGTGGGGGTCAACTTCAAGAGCGAGGCCAAAGCCAAAGCCTTCCGCGAGGCCGCCCTGCGGGGTGGGGACCTGCAGGCCCTGGCCAAAGCCCAGGAGGGGACAGTGACTGAGTATGGGGCCGTGAACCCCAACCAGTTGCCCGCTGTGCTGGACCGCTTGGTCTTCAAGATCAAGGAAACCTTCCCCAAGGGGCCTTTAGGGGAGGTGAGCGAGGTCATCAAGATGGAGGACGGCACCTTCACCGTGCTACTGGTGCGTAACCGCAAACCCGAGGTGCTCAAGCCCTTCGCCCAGGTGGTCGCCGAGGCCCAACAGGGGGTGGTGGCCAAGAAGCGGCAGAACAAAGTTCAAGAGCTGATCCAAGCCCTGCGCAAGGAGGCCAAGATCGAAAACCGGCTGAGCCAAGTCCTAGCGGAGCTCACCCCCAAAACCGAGGAAAAGCCTCAGGAAAGCAAGCCCCAAGAGCAGGCGCCTGCTAAGCCCTAGCCCAAGGGAAACCCCAGGGGCCCTGGTCCAAGGTGGCCGGGGCCCCTTGGGGTTTTTAAGATGGGACCATGGACCTCCTCAAGCTCCTTACCCTTTACTACGAGGAACGCCCGGACCCGGAAGACCCCCTCCAGCGGGTGGCCTTTGGGACCAGCGGCCACCGGGGTACAAGCCTTAAGGGCACCTTCACCGAGGCCCATGTGCTGGCCATAGCCCAGGCCATTGCCGACTTGCGGGGCTCTTGGGGGGCCACGGGGCCCCTCTTCCTGGCCAAGGACACCCACGCCCTCTCCGAGCCCGCCTGGGCCACGGCCCTTTCGGTGTTTGCTGCCAACGGCCTCGAGGTACGCATCGCCGCGGACGGGGGCCCCACGCCCACCCCCCTGGTCTCCCTGGCCATCCTGGAGCATAACGCCCAACATCCCGCCAAGGCCGACGGGGTCCTCCTCACCCCCAGCCACAACCCCCCCGAGGACGGGGGCTTCAAGTACAACCCTCCCACAGGCGGCCCCGCGGACACCCGCATCACCAAGGCCATAGAGGAAAGGGCCAACGCCCTCCTTGCGGAAGGGCTAAAGGGAGTGAAGCACCTCCCCCTTCGGGAGGCCCTGAAAAGGGCCAAGCCCTTTGACTACGTGGGGCTTTATGTGGGAAAGATCCGGGAGGCCGTGGACCTCGAGGCCATCCGGGCCTCTGGCCTGCGCCTGGGAGTGGATCCTTTGGGGGGTGCGAGCCTAAGGGTGTGGGAGCGGCTGGCCGAGGCCTACCGGCTAAACGTGGAGGTGGCAAACCCCACCCTAGACCCCGCCTTCCGCTTCATGCCCCCTGACCACGACGGCAAGATCCGCATGGACTGCTCCAGCCCCTACGCCATGGCGGGCCTCCTGGCCCTGAAGGAACGCTATGACCTGGCCATCGGCAACGACCCCGATGCCGACCGCCACGGCATCGTGACCAAGAGGGGCCTCATGAACCCCAACCATTACCTGGCCGCTGCCGTCCACCACCTCTACACCACCCGCACCTGGCCTAAGGCCAAGGTGGGCAAGACCGCGGTCACCAGCGCCCTTCTGGACCGGGTGGCCCAGGCCTTGGGCCGGGAGGTGTACGAGACCCCCGTGGGCTTTAAGTACTTTGTGGAGGGGCTTTTGGAAGGCTGGCTCGGCTTCGGGGGCGAAGAGAGCGCTGGAGCGAGCTTCCTCCGCTTTGACGGCAGGCCCTTCTCCACCGACAAGGACGGCCTCCTTCTGGGCCTTTTGGCGGCGGAAATGATGGCCAAGCGGGGGCAAGCCCCGGACGAGCTCTCCGAGGAGCTGGCCCAGACCCTGGGCCGCCCCTATTACGCCCGCAAGGACCTCCCCATCTCTCCCGAGGCCAAGGCCAAGCTGGCCCGCCTCTCCCCCGAGGACGTGGAGGCAAAGGAGCTGGCAGGGGAACCCATCCTGGCCATCCTCACCCGGGCCCCGGGAAACGGGGAGCCCCTGGGGGGCCTCAAGGTGGTCACCCAAAGTGCCTGGTTCGCCGCCCGGCCCAGCGGCACCGAGGACGTGGCCAAAGTGTACGCGGAAAGCTTCAAGGGAGAAGCCCACCTGCAGGAGGTGCTGGAGGCGGCCATGGCCCTGGTGCGCCGGGCCCTTGCCTGATGCTTGTTCAGATTACCCTTCCCAACGCCTCTCGCATTGACACCCCCCAAAACCCCGCATTAAGATGCGGCGGGCTGCATCCTAAGGCGTTGACAAAGGAGGCCGCGAATGGGAGTGCTGATAACCTTATCCCGGTGGATAGACGCCCTCACGGAAGGAGTGGGACGGCTGGTGGTGTGGCTGGTCCTCCTGGTGGCCCTGCTTTCCGCGGGCAACGCCATCATGCGCTACGGCTTCAGCTATAGCTCCAACGCCTACCTCGAGGCCCAGTGGTACATGTTCAGCCTGATCTTCCTCCTGGGGGGGGCCTACGCCCTGAAGCACAACGCCCACGTGCGCATCGATCTCGTCTTCGGCCGCTTCTCTAAGCGCACCCAAGCCTGGATCGACATCATAGGCACGGTGCTCTTCCTCCTCCCCATGGCCATAGGGGTCATCTACCTCTCCTGGGACTGGGCGAAAGGCTCCTTCCTCGGGCGGGAGATGTCCCCCGACGTAGGCGGTCTTCCCCGCTGGCCCATCAAGCTGGCCTTGCCCTTGGGGTTCGCCCTCTTGGCCTTGCAGGGTCTTTCTGAGCTCATCAAGCGCATCGCCTACCTGACCGGGCACCTCCAGATGACGGCAGAAGAGCAGGAGGTGGTGGAATGAACCTGGAAAACCTCATGCCTCCCCTGATGTTCCTAGCCCTGGTGGTCTTCCTGCTCTCCGGGTACCCGGTGGCCTTCTCCCTGGGGGCGGTGGGCATCGTGTTCGGTTTTTTGGGGATAGCCCTGGACATCTTCCCCGCCCCTCTCCTACGGGCCATGCCCGACCGCATCTTCGGCATCATGTCCAACCAGCTTCTCCTGGCCATCCCCTTCTTCACCTTTATGGGCATCATCCTGGAGAAAAGCGGGCTGGCCGAGGACCTTCTGGATACCATGGGTAAGCTCTTCGGCCCCTTCCGGGGGGGGCTGGCCTTGAGCGTGGTCTTCGTGGGAGCCATCCTGGCCGCCACCACCGGGGTCGTCGCCGCCAGTGTCATGGCCATGGGGCTCATCTCCCTGCCCGTCATGCTCAAGTACGGCTACAACCCCCGCTTCGCCAGCGGGGTGATCCTGGGCTCGGCCACCCTGGCCCAGATCGTCCCCCCCAGCGTGGTCCTCATCGTCATGGCCGACCAGCTGGGGGTGAGCGTGGGGGACATGTACAAGGCGGCCCTGATCCCCGCCGGGCTTACGGTGGGCTTCTATTTCCTTTACGTGATCTACGTGGCCCTTTTCCGCCCCAAGTGGGCCCCAGCCCTACCCCTGGAAGCCCGCCCCGATGCGGGCAAGGAGGCCCAGACGGCCTTTGCCCTCCTCTCGTACCTCTTGGTGGGAACCGGGGCCTATGCCGTGGGCCGCTTCCTCCCCTCCTGGGCGGAGTGGCTGGAAGTGCTGGTAGCTTTAGCCCTTTGGACCCTGGTCCTTCTGCCCTGGATCCGCAGAAACCGCCTCCTGCAACGGGCGCTCCTCTCCATGGTGCCTCCCCTGGTCCTCATCTTCCTGGTGCTGGGCACGGTGCTCATCGGCCTGGCCACCCCCACGGAGGCCGGGGCCATGGGGGTGGTGGGGGCCCTGGTCCTGGCGGCCCTGAACCGCAGGCTCTCCTTCCCCGTGCTCTACGGGGCCATGGAGGGCACGGCCAAGCTCACCGCCTTCGTCATCTTCATCCTCATCGGCTCCACCCTGTTCAGCCTGGTCTTCCGTGGGGTGGATGGGGACCTCTGGGTGGAGGGCTTCCTCACGGGCCTTCCGGGGGGTGAGGTGGGTTTCATCCTCTTCGTGATGGTTCTGGTCTTCCTCCTGGGCTTTTTCATCGACTTCTTTGAGATCGCCTTCATCGCCCTGCCCCTCCTGGCCATCGGCGCCGAGGCGCTCAACATCGACAAGCTGTGGTTCGGCCTCCTGGTGGGGGTAAACCTGCAAACCTCCTTCCTCACCCCGCCCTTCGGCTTCGCCCTCTTCTATTTGCGGAACGTGGCCCCCCGGGAGGTGAAGACCGGGGACATCTACCTGGGAGGCATCCCCTTCATCGGCCTCCAGCTCCTGGTGCTGGTCCTGGTCTACTTTCTGCGGGACCCCATCCTGCGGTTTGTAAATGGCCTAGGGGGCTAAAGGGGCAAGCTTATGGGCCCGGGGCGCAAAGCCCCGGGCCCCAGGGTTTTCCCCTACACGGCGGGGAAGGCGAACTGCTCGTAGCCTAGCTCCGCCACCCCGAACCAGCGGTACTGCTCCTCGCGGAAGGCCTTCCAGGCGGTGAAGACCTTGCGGTAGGTGGCGTCCTTGGCCGCCTCTTCCTCGTACCAGTCGAAGGCCGCCTTCTGCGCCGCCCGCATGACGTCGGCAGGCCATTTGCGCAGGCGCACGCCCGCCCGGATGAGGCGCTGGAGGGCCGGGGCGTTCAGCCGGTCGTACTTGGCCATCATCCACTGGTTGGCCTCGGCGGCCGCCACCTCAAAGGCTTGCTGGTACTCCTTGGGCAGACGCCCCCACTCCCGGAGGTTCACGTAGAAGGAGAGCATGGGGCCGGGCTCGTGCCAGCCGGGGTAGTAGTAGAACTTGGCCACCTTGTAGAAGCCAAGCTTCTCGTCGTCGTAAGGCCCCACCCACTCGGCGGCGTCCACTACGCCCCGCTCCAAGGCCGGGTAGATGTCGCCTCCCGCCAGCACCTGGGGCACCACCCCGAGCCGGCTCATCACCTGGCCACCAGGCCCGGGGATGCGCATCTTGAGGCCCCGGAGGTCGGCCACGCCCTTGATTTCCTTGCGGAACCAGCCACCCATCTGCACCCCGGTGTTACCCCCGGGGAACTGAATGATGCCGAAATCGGCGAAGATGGGGCGGAAGAGTTCGATTCCGCCCCCGTGGTACATCCAGGCGTTCTGCTGCCTGGCCGTGAGGCCAAAGGGTACCGCCGTGTCGAAGGCCAACACCTGGGCCTTGCCCACGTAGTAGTAGCTGGCGGTGTGGCCCACCTCCACCGTGCCCTGCTGCACCGCGTCCATTACCTGGAGGCCCGGGACGATCTCCCCCGCCTGGTAAGGCCGGATCTGGAAACGACCCCCGGTAAGGGCGGAAACCCGCTCCGCCAGCACCTCCGCCGCCCCGTAGATGGTGTCCAGGCTTTTGGGGAAGCTAGAAGCCAGCCGCCACCTCACGCTGGGCTGGGCCTGGGCGAATACAGGGCCGAAAGCCGTGCTGGCTGCTACGCCGATACCTGCCTTCTTTAAGAAGTCACGCCGCCTCATTGTCGACCTCCTTAGCGGTCCGGGGGGATTATACCCCACCTGGGGGTGGAAAGCGCAAGTCCCTTTGCAAGTCCATGCGGTCAGCGGACGTAGAAGTAGGTTTCCACCACCTGGTGGCGGCGGGCCCCAGAGGCATCCAGGTAGACCCTGAGCCGGGCATCCCAGTCCGTGTATATCCCTTCCAGGCGCAGGCTCCCGGGCTGGCTCTCCGTGTAGATGGCCCGTACCCGATGGAGACCTCTAGGAGGGGTGAGGGTATAGCGGTAGGCCCCTGGAGGGAGCAGATGGGTGCCCCGGCCCAGGTAGAAGCGGTCGAACTCATAGGTGCGTCCATCGGGGTCTATGGCCACCAGGCTAATCCATCCCGGCTCTGCCAGGGTAAGGAAAAAACGCACCTCCTCCCCTACGTAATACGTAGCCCCCGCCCCCCGGTCCGACTCAAAGCGAAGGATGGAAGGGGAGAAGTCCCAGCGGTAACTGACCGTGATCCCTTCAAGGGTCAGGGTGCAGGCGGAAAGAAGCCCCGCCATTAGAAGCCACAAAAGCCGCATGGCCACCTCTACCCTCAGTTTAGTCCTGAATTGGGACTACTCCTCTTCAGAAAACCTTAAGGGAGCCTGGGCTACCGGGGCAAAGCGCCTGCGATGCACAGGGGAAGGCCCTAGGACTAAAAGAGCCTTGTGGTGATCAGGGGTGCCATAGCCCTTGTGCCGGGCAAACCCGTAACCGGGGTAAAGGCGATCCAACTCCACCATAAGCTGGTCCCGGTGCACCTTGGCCAGGATGCTGGCCGCGGCCACGCTGGGGCTATTCCGGTCCGCTCTGGGAGGGGCAAGGAGGGGCAAGGAAGTGGCCACCTGAAGGTAATCGGTGACCAGAGCTTCAGGGGGTGGATCCAGAAGGTTCAAGGCCCTTTGCGCCGCCAGAAGGGTGGCCTTCAAAACCCCTAGCCGGTCCACCTCCCCTGCCTCCGCCATCCCCAGGGCATGGGCTAAGGCCACCCGACGCACCTCCTCGGCCAAGCGCTCGCGCTCCTTTGGCCTTAAGAGCTTGGAATCGCGGAAAGGGTAGCGTCCAGGAGGCAGGATCACCGCCCCCACCACGATGGGCCCCGCCCAGGCCCCCCGGCCGGCCTCGTCTATCCCAGCCACCCTTAGGCCCATGGACCAGAAGGGGGCCTCGAGGGGTCCCGGTTCCCCTTTCATCCCCTGGCATTATGCCTCGCCTGGTCAACCCTAGCCACCACTACCCCCCCCCACGCGTAGGTGGGCATCCGTAGCAGCCGACCCCCCACCAGGATGAGGGTCTAAGCCTCGCTTCCACCCCTCCCACGATCCCAGCAGGATGGGCTTGGTCACGGGCGTAGCCCGTATCTTGCGGGGGGAGAGATCCCTCGGCACCTTCCGCCCAAGGAGGGGAAGGAAGAGGCCTACCCTCAGGGCTCGCCAGGCGTGGATGCCCTGGGGGTTCCTTCCCGCGGTTGACCCTGCAGGGCCGCCTGGCTCACCCTGAAGGCTTGGAAGGGTGGCGAGAGCTCTCTTCATCTGGGCAAGCTCCCGCCCGAGCCTGCGCCTGAGGTAGGGGTTCTTCTCCTCACGGTGCCGCTCCTTGAGCTGGGCTATCCGCCCCTCGTAGAAGCGGCGGGTGTGGTCGTGAAAGGAGGGGTCCTGGAGGAGGGCTTTCAGGGGTTTGGGGATCTCCTCCTTGAACCCCAAGGCCCGTCGGCCAATCACGTAGGCCGCGGCCACGTCCTTGGACAAGGACAGGAGGGGGGCGTACTTCAGCATCCCGATGGTGGAGGTGTCCTGGGGGTTCACCTCCAGGCTTTGGATGCCCTNTGGTCGTGAAAGGAGGGG
>NZ_JAKEDU010000024.1 GCF_021462405.1 Thermus tengchongensis
GTCTTGCTGTGCTGGGGCCTGGCTTTGCCGTGGCCGGTGAGGAGGAGATAGAGCAGGGCTTTGAGGGACTCCCGGAGGTGGGGGGTTGGCAGGAGGGCTAGGAGGGTCCAGAGTAGAGCTTGGGCCGTCTGGTGCATGGCACCCTTCATCCGAAGGGAACCCGGCGGCCCTTTTCAAGTGGTCCCCGGGCGCATGGGTATGCGGGAGATGAATGAGTGCAAGTTCTGAGAGGCTGTCGTAAAAGTCTTGTATCCTTGAAGGGTGCAGAGGACACGCACATCTTACCCCAGCGACCTCAGCGATGAGGAATGGGCCATCCTTGAGCCCCTGATCCCTGCCCCCAAGCCCGGGGGTCGCCCGGCCAAGGTGCCTCGCCGAGAAATCGTCAACGCTATCCTGTATGTTCTGGAAAACGGCATCAAGTGGCGTGCCATGCCCCATGACCTACCCCACTGGTCCACCGTCTACCACTACTTCCGCAAGTGGCAGAAAGAAAGGGTTTGGGAGAGGGCAGCTCAGGCCCTGGTCCGGCGGGACCGGGAAAGAGAAAGGCGGTATGCCTCTCCCAGCGCCCTGGTGGTGGACAGCCAATCGGTGAAGACCACGGAAAAGGGGGGCCCCGAGGCAACGACGGGGCCAAGAGGGTGAAGGGGCGGAAACGCCAGGTGGTGGTGGATACCGGGGGGAGGATGCTCCGGGTGTACGTTCACCCGGCCAACGAACACGACAAGTGGGGTGGGAAAGCGGTTTTGGAGGGGATGGACCTTGGTCTGTGGCCGAGGGTGAGGAAGGTGTATGGGGACTGGGGCTACCGGGGCCTGAGGGGCTTTTTGGAGGCTCTGGGGTTAGAGCTGGAGGTGGTGGCCCATCCTTACGCCGGGGTGCGGGGGGTGTGGGTGCGGGAGGGGGAGGAGGTGNGGGGGGTGTGGGTGCGGGAGGGGGAGGAGGTGCCGGAGCTTCCCCGGGTAGAGGGCTTTAAGCCGTTGCCCAAGCGGTGGGTGGTGGAGCGGACGTTTGCGTGGTTGGGGAGGAACCGGAGGTTGAGCAAGGATTACGAGCAGCATCCTTCCGTCAGTGAGGCGTGGTTGTACTTGGGCATGCTACGCTTGCTGGTGAAGCGGCTGGCGAGGGCCGCGTAAGGGGAGGTGGGGGACTTTTACGACAGCCTCTGAGTATAGCATCCTCGGGGCTTCCTTTTCCTGCGATTCTCCCAGAACTCAGACTTGACCGCTATACTGCATAGAGCCCCAGGAACCGAAGAGCGGCAACGGGGTTGAAGGAGAAAACCTCCAAGGCCGCCTTCTTCCGGCGAACCCCTTTCCGGTTCAACCGCGAAACCAAGTGCGCCCGTAGAACCGCCAGCACCCCACCCCCACGCCCCCGCACCTGGCAAGCATCTTCCCGCAAAAGCACATTCCGCACCCAGAACCCACACTCCGCACCCCTCCCACGGTTGTGTTGCCGTGTTGTTTATCCAGCGGGGAGAGAGGCTGAGGGGATGTTCCTTCCCTGCCTCTCGTAGAACTCCCGTAGCACCCCCATCATCCGCCGCAAAAGCTTGTGGGCACGGCCACCAAGGCCTGCTTCCTCCTCTTCCCCCGCGAAAGCAGCCGCCGGTAAAACGCCCCCATCCCCTCGTCGTGCCGCACCGCCACCCGCGGCAAGCTCCCGGATCCGCCCCTCCACCTCCTCCAGAAGCCGCCGCACCCCCGAAAGCTCCTCCTCCAGAAAGGGCAGCACCTCCCCCTGTCCCATCCAAAGGGCCGACTCCCGCCGCTCGATGGCATGGACCCGGCGCCGTAGGTCGTCCCGGTAGCCCACCAGGGCCTTGAGGGCCCGCAGGGTCCTCTCGGGGAGCCTGGCCCGGAGCAAGGTGTCCCCATACACCCGCCCCAGCTGGGCGAGGAGGAGGGCGTCCTGGCGGTCGCTCTTGTTGTGCCTTCCAGAGGCTTGGCGGAAGGCGGCGGCCTGCCGGGGGTTGACGGCGGCCATGGGGAGGCCGGCCTCCAGGAGGGGGAAGCGGAGGGTGCGCTGGGGGGAGGGGGCGAGGAGGGCGAGGTCCAGGTGGGCTTTGCTCACGTCTATACCTGCGTGGAGGGCGGTTCACCTCCGAAGGGTTTAGTCCTGGGGTACCGAGCATGTGGGATACGGCCGCTTGGGGCCAGGTTGCCGTGCGGGAGAGGCCCGGGTCAGGTGGCCGCCCAACACCCTCACGGGCGTTTAGGCCCGGCGAGGTTTGCGGCGGGTACCCTCTCCCAACCCAGCTTGAAGATACATGCAAGTTTTGAGATAACCCCCCTGGCCTGGGGAGAGCCGGTGGCCCAAGGGCTCCCGTTCCATGGGGATGAGGCCCAGGCCTACCGCCCGGTGAAGGAGGCCCTCACCGGAAGGGGCGAGCACCGGAACCCCAAGGGCTTCCCCGCGGCCTGCACCAGCGAACACCTGGCCTGCCCAGCTTCTATCGGGGACGGGCTTTCCCGGAGGCGGGCGGGGGGCTGCTCCTGGGGGCGTGGTGCCCGGGGGGTGCAGGTGGAAGGGCTTTTCCCCCTTTGTCCCCGATCCGCGCCTCGAGGGCCTCAGGGCCCGGGCACGGGGGCTGAGGCGCTAAGCAACCCGTCGTGGCTTGCGCCACGACGGGGGCCCCAAAGAGGCCATGAGCGCGCCGCTTTGGCTTTGACCGGTGGGGCAACCTTTGCGTGCGGATGCTTAGACGGGATTCTGGCTGTCCAGTCTTACACCGCGATCCGCAAACGCTGGCAAGCCTTGCCAGCCTGCGGGCTAAGGGCCTTATGTCGGTTTTCCCTAGCAGTTTCCCTGTCTTGACCCAACGGGTACCCTCAAGCCTCCCGGGCCGGACGCCCCCCAGCACCCGGTTGGACTCTCACCTCGTGATCGAAAGCCAGGGCCCTAAGCAGCCACCCCTTAGAATCCGCATAGGGCGGCAACCAACCGACCCGGAGATGAGGAGGGTATGGGCTAGAGGCGAACCTTGGACTGCCCCAAGGGAGCCCGCAGGTAGGCGGGCCTTTCCTGGGGACCAGTGGACTCCTCAAGATACGGGCTGCGCCCGTGACCAAGATACGGGCTGCGCCCGTGACCAAGCTCCTGGTCCAGGAGGCTTTTTCAGAGATCGCCTGCGAGGTTTTCTTGGCGGTAGGGGCTTGTGGTTCTGCCTTGACGGAAAGCACAGGCGTTACGGGAACGCTATGACCTCTGGGAAGGGCTTACCGTGGTGGTGCCTGGGTACGCCACCTTTCGAGCCGCGGCGGAGCGAGGTAGCATGAAGGGGATGCAGGCCACCTTGCCCCCCAAGGTGCTGGAGGCGGCCCGCCGGGGGGAGGCCCTCCTGGAGGAGGCCCAGGCCCGGGGGGTGGTGCGGGCGTACCGGATCTACGCCAGCGAGGACGGGCTCCACGGCCAGGCCACCTACCGGGAGGGGGTGCCGGAAGAGGCCCTGGACCGCCTGGAGGAGGCCTTCCTGGACCTGGAAGACGCCCTGGACCTGGGGGTGGCTGTCCTTCTGGTGCCCGAGGTCCGTCACGGGCACAGCCCGTACCTTGATGCCCAGCCCTGAGGCCCACCGCACCCGGGCCTTGCGGGATGCGGGGCTCGCGGAAGGGCTGGCCCGGGAGGCCCCCGAGTGGGCGGCGGTCCTTCTGGCCCACGCAACCCACCACCTCCTCCTGGGCTGGACTTTTGCCCGGGCAGGGGAAGATCCCTTCCCCGAGAGCTACGAGGCGGCCTACCGCCGAATGAAGCAGGCGGGGGTACCCCGGCGGGCAAGGAAGATCCACCGTGAGCTTACGCGGCTGGCTTGGAAGGCCCGCTACCTTTGCCCTTCCGAGGAGGAGGCCAAAGCCCTCCACCAGCAGGCACAAGCGCTTTGGGAAGAACTTCTGGGGGTTCTGCCTCCTCCCTGACCAGCTGACCTTCGCGAGGCCGGGCCATCCCCGGCCCTTTTGCCTTCTGACCTTGGGGGTCTTCCGGCCCCTCGGGAAGGCATAGGAGGTGCCAGATGAAGGAGCTCAAGCTCACCCCTGAGCAGGCCGTGGCCCTCCTCAACCTTCTCTTTGGGGCCCCTACACTCCAAATGAACCTCTTTGGGACCCCTACCCCAAACGAACCTCCAGGCGGAGTTGGACTACGAGGGCTACCTGCCTAAGCCCTTGGGTCGCAGGAGCAGCCCGTACCTTGGGGAGGTGGGGGAGGCGCTGAAGGTTTGGGTCAGGGAACAGGGTTTGGCCCGCAAAAGCCCCACGGGCGGCTACTACTGAGGCTGTTTACCTAGAGCCCCTCGAGGTGCGCCCGGAGCGCCTCGAGGGGCTTCGGCGCATCCTGGAGCTCCGGGATGAGGCCATCCGGAAGGAGCGGACCCCGAAGGACATCCTCCCCTGGCACACCCTCGAGGGTCTGCGAACGGCCCTCCTTTACACCGCAGAGGCAGCGAGAAAGGCGGAGGAAGCCTTTAGGTCCTTCTGGAACCCAGGGGGAGAAGACAGGGGGCATCGCGTGAGGTGCCCTTATGCCCTTTCTAGGGCCTATGCTTTTCCAAAAAAGTCAGGTGGGGGCGGGGGGCCCAGCTTCTTTCGCGAAAGCTCTCTTTCGCGAAGGACAGGTCCGGAGCCTGAGGCTAGCCCCCCAGCCCCCTTGCCCGGGCCCAGAGGCCCTCGAGGCGCGGATCGGGAACAAAAGGGAAAGGCCCTTCCACCCGCACCTCCCGGAAGGCAGGATGGCGGGGATTGAGGACCAGGTTCCACCCCTCGGGCACCAGGACGGAAGGCACCCGCAGGGCCAGTCCCTCGCCCGCTTCTAGGAAAGCCCGTCCCACTTCTTGGGTGGAGGCCGGGTAGGGCAGGTTCCGCCAGTCCGGGGGCAGGGCCTCGGGTTCGCGGATCAGGGCCTCGGGTACCTCCAGGCGGAAGTAGACGTAGCCCCTTAAGGAGGAAAACTCCAGGGCGTAGGCCAGCCACTCCAGGACCGCCAGGGCCAGGTGCTCGCTGGCGTAGACCGCAAGGAAGCCCTTGGGGTTCCAGCGCCCGCCCCTTAGGGCCGCACCCCTCCCGCTGAGGGCCTCCGGAGCGTGGGCCTCCTTCACCAGGCGGTAGGCCCGCATGGGCTAGAGGTAGACCCCTTCCTCCAGGTTGTCCAGGAGGTCCAACACCGCTTCCAGCCCCGCCTCGTTGCCCGCGAGGTCCAGGGGCCTCCGGCCCCCCAGGGCCGGATTGGGGGCCTTGAGGAAGCGGCGGGCCCGGGCCTCGTCCCCGTGGAAGAGAAGGGCCCTTTCCCAGAGGCGGTAGAGGCGGTAGAGGCGGTCGGAGAGCTCGGGGGTGAGCCTCGGGCCTTGGCGCTGCAGGGTTCTGGGGGTGGTGCGCAGGGCCTGGGCCAGTTCCCCTTGGGTGAGCTCCAGGCTTCTGCGGACCTCCTCCAGGGCTTCCCTCGGGAGCCCTTGGGCCACCAGTTCTGCCCGGGCCAGGGGGGTGGCGGGTAGGGTCATGAGCTTATTGTCGTATTTGAAGCGACCACATGCAACCCCCGGGGACAAGGGATGGGCACGGGGCGGGGCCTACCCGCGGTTTTTGGAAAGGGACCGGCCCTAGAAAGGCCTGGAAGGCCCTCGAGGGGGGAGGGGGCGATAAATGCCCCGGGAGCAAGAGGAAGAGCCCACCCCTAGCCGCGTCTGCGGCCTGACCCTCCCCTGACCTGAGAAAGCTAACCTGCCCTTGGGTGACGTATGGAGCGCTGGAAACCTGTTGCAGGATTTATGGGTTTGATGGCGGTGACCTTGGGCTTACTGGGGCTTTTCGAGGCCCGTGGGGCGGGCCCGGAAGGCGCCCAGGTGGTGGGCGTCTACAGCCTTCCCCCGACCCCCATCCGGGCCCTCAACCCCCATCTGCGCCAAGAGGACGTGGATGAGGCGCTACGGCGGGGCTGGCCCGTGGCCGACCGCCCCGCTTTGGGCTCGGGCCTCTTCTACCTGGGGAACGGGCGCTTCCTAGGGCTAACCGACCGCGGCCCCAACGGGGACTGCCCTGGGGGCAAGTTTTTCCCCCTACCCCGCTTCGCCCCGGTGCTGCTGCCTTTCCGGCTGGACGAGGCCACCAAGACCATCCGCCTCGAGGCCCCCCTCCCCTTGCGCACCCCCGGCGGGGCCCCCCTCACCGGCCTGCCCAACCGGGAGGGAGAGGACGTGCCCTTCGCCAGCACGGAGTGCAAGGAGAAGCTCCCCCTGGACCCGAGCGGGGTGGACACCGAGGACGTGGCCGCCTTCCCCGACGGCCGGGGCTACCTCCTGGTGGAGGAGAACTCCCCCTCCGTCCTCTTCGCCGACGCCCGGGGCCGGGTGCTGGTGCGCTACACCCCCAAAGGGGTGCGCCTCCCCGCCCGCTACCCCGTGCGGGACATCCTCCCAGAGGTCCTGGCCCTTAGGCGCAACAACCGCGGCCTGGAGAACCTGGCCCTCTCCGGGGACGGGAAAACCGCCTGGGCGGTGCTGCAAAGCCCCATTGGCTCCACCCGTGACCCCGCCTTCGACGGGAGCCTGGTGGCCCGGGCGGTGCGGCTGGATGTCTCCGACCCCCTAAGGGCCCGGGTGACGGGGCTTTACCTGGTGCCCTTCTCCGACCCCAAGGACTACCCCAAGCCCAACCGCCCCCGGGACATGAAGTTCTCCGCCGCCAGCTGGGTGGAGGGGGAGAAAATCCTCCTCCTGGAGCGGGCCGAGGGCGGGGCCCGGATTTACCTGGTGGACTTTAGCCGCGCCACCAACCTCCTGGACCACCCCAAGGGGGATAGCCCCGAGCTGGACAAGGCGGGCACGGACTACGCCGCCTTGGGCATCCGCCTGCCAGAAAGGCGCCTCCTCCTGGAGACCTGGCGCCACCCGGCCTTTGACACGGACAAGCTGGAGGGGGTGGCCCTCCTGGAGGACGGGCGCACCCTGGCCCTCGCCGACGACAACGACTTCGCCATCACCGGTAAGGAGGGGCCTTCCCGGCTCTGGCTGGTGCGTCTGCCAGAGGCGCTGCGGTGAAACGAGGTGGTGGAGGAACGGTATGAGAGCGCGGTGGTTGGGACTGTTGGCGGTAGCCTCCCTGCTGGGAGCCTGCACGGGCCAACGCCCCCAGGCGGGGGAAACGGCGGTGCGGGTGCTGAACGCGCCCGAGACGGTGCAGGTGGTGACCCTCGAGGTGAACGGCACCCCCCAGGCCGTGGCCAAGGAGGGGGAGGTCTGGACGGCCCGGGTGCGCCTTGGGCCAGGGGAGCACACCTTTGTGGCCCGGGGTCTGGACGCCCCAGGCGGCGTGGTCCTCTACAAGGCCCACGAGCGCAAGCGGGTGACCCCGGGGCAGGAGGTGCGCCTTAGGCTTTTCCGCCTCACCTCGGACGTGCAGGTGGAGGTGGAAAACCCCGCCCCCGGGGAGAGCTATCTGGCCAAGGCGGGCGGGGCCATGGCGGCTTTGCCCGGGGGGCAAGGGACGCTCCAGGGGGTGCCCACGGGCCGGGGGGTGGCCCTCTTGGTGGAGGCGAGAAGCCCCTCGGGGATGCTCCTGCGCCAGGGGAGCGCCTCCTTTGACCTGTCCGAGGCGCCCCTTGCCGTGCGGGTATCCCTGCAGGCTGTAGCCCACCAGCCCCCACAGGTGGAACTCCAAGGGGCTTCCCAGGTGGAAAAGGGCCAGGCCTATGCCCTGCGGGTGGTGGCCCAAGACCCCAACCCCGAGGACCGGGGCGTAGCCCTCACCCGCCTCGTGGTGGAGTGGGGAGACGGGGCGCGAAGCGAGTTGGCCCTTTCTGGGCGCCAGGCGGTGCAGGAGCTAGCCCACACCTACACCGCTGCCGGGGCCTATACCCTCACGGTGCGGGTGGAGAACAGCGCCGGCCTGGCGGCGCAGGAGAGCCTCACCCTGGAGGTGCTGGAGCCGGAAACCCCCATCGTCATCGAGCCGGGGCCGGACCTGGCCCGGGTGGAGCTTGCGGTGAGCGGGGCACCGGAGGGGACCTCGAGCCTGGTGGCGGAGATCACGCCGGAGACCCCCCTGGTGCCCCAGTCCCTGAGGCCCCTGGACCTGAGGAACCGCTACCAGGTGCCCCTCTTCCCCCAAGGGGACCTCTGGCGAGGAGCCCTGCACCTGCCCCAGGGCTTGGGCTACCGCTTGGTCCTGGTGGCCCAGGCGGGCGGCCAGGAGGTGCGCTCCCGGGAGGAGGCCTTCCGCACCCAGGGGGCGGAGGTGCGGGTGGAGCTTCCCTTCGTGCCTGCCCCCGAGTACGCCTGCCCTGCGCCCGCCGCACCCCTCAAGGCCACGTACGAGGTGCAGGGCCGAGGGGACCGGAGCCCCCTGGTGGGGCAGACGGTAGCGGTGCGGGGGGTGGTGACCGCGGTCTTTCCCGGCCTCCAGGGTTACTTCATCCAAGACCCTCGGGGGGACGGGGACCCGGAGACCTCCGACGGCCTCTTCGTCTACGCCGCCAGCAGCAGCCTGTCCGTAGCCGTGGGCCAGTACGTGCAGGTGGTGGGCCCGGTGTCCGAGTACGCGGCGAGCGGGGATACCCTGGGCACCCTGACCCAGGTGCGGCAGAACAGCGTGCAGGTCTGCGGGGAGATGGCTCTGCCCCAGGCGGTGACCCTGACCCTGCCCGTGGCCGATTTGGAACGTTACGAGGGCATGCGGGTGCGGGTGGAGGGGCTCACCGTCACCGAGGTCTACGACCTGGGGCGCTACGGGCAGGTGACCCTGGCTCCCTTCCGCCTCCCCCACCCCAACGCCGACGGGGACCCCGCCACCCAGGTGGACCCCTCGAGGCCCCTCTACTCCGGCTACACCCTGGTCTTGGACGATGGCTCCACAGCCCAGAACCCCAACCCCATCCCCTACCTGACCCCAGGAGGCACCCTGCGGGTGGGGGACCGGCTCCTTCAGGCGGAGGGGATCCTGGAGTGGCGCTTTGGGGCCTACCGGCTCCAGCCCACCCAGGAACCTCCTTTTGCAACCGCTAACCCCAGGCCGCCGGCTCCAAGCCTCGGGGAGGGTTTGAAGGTGGCCTCCTTCAACCTGCACAACTGGTTCACCACTTTCTCCGGCACCTTCACCCCGCCAGGATGTGCCGCGAGCCATCAGCCCCGGGGGGCTAAAAGCGCCCAGGAGTGGGAGCGGCAGAAGGCCAAGCTGGTGGCGGCCCTTAGCGCCTTGGATGCGGACGTGGTGGCCCTCCAGGAGGTGCAGAACAACGGTGCGGAGGCCCTCGAGGCCCTGGTCCAGGCCCTGAACGAGCGCCTGGGCCCAGGCACCTACGCCTACGTCCCTGACCCCCAGGGGGGCCTGGGGTGCGACGCCATCAAGGTGGGGCTTCTCTACAAGCCCTCCCGGGTGGAGCGGGTAGGAGAACCCCTGGCCTTGGCCTCGGCCACCTTCGAGCGCTACCCCCTGGCCCAGGCCTTCCGCGACAAGGCCACAGGCGGGGTCTTCACCGCGGTGAGCGTCCACCTCAAGAGCAAGGGCAGTTGCGATGCCTCCGACCCCGACACGGGCCAGGGGTGCTGGAACGGGCGCCGCACCGCCCAGGCCCGGGAGCTCGCCGACTGGGTGGAGGGCACCCTGAAGGCGATGGACCCCGACGTGCTGGTCTTGGGGGACTTCAACGCCTACGAGGAGGAGGACCCCCTGGTCCTCCTCAGGGACCGGGGCCTTAGCCCCCTCCTCCGCGGGCACTACACCTACGTCTTCCAGGGGCTGACCGGGGCTTTGGACCACGCCTACGCCACCCCGAGCCTCACCGCCCAGGTGCGGGGGGCTTTGGTTTGGCACATCAACGCCGATGAGCCCCGGGTGCTGGACTACACCCTGGCCTACAAAGCCGACGACCGCTATGCGCCCGACCCCTACCGTTCCAGCGACCACGACCCCCTCCTCCTGGCCCTGGCCCTCACCGCCGACGCCCCGCCCTCGGGGGGTGGACCCGGCACGGGAGGAGCCACCTGCGCCCCGGAGGGGGCTCCCGTGGTCATCAACGAGTTCCGCTTCCGGGGGCCGAGTGGAGGAAACGACGAGTTCATCGAGCTCTTCAACCGCTCCTGCACCCCGGTGGACCTCACGGGATGGAAACTCCAAGGCTGGAGCGGAACTTCCTGGGGGGACCGGGCCATCTTGGCCAGCGTGACCCTGGAGCCCGGCCAGTACTACCTCCTGGCCAACACCGCCTCTGGGGGCTACAGCCTGAGCGTGCCCCCAGACCAGACCTACACCACAGGCATCGGGGATAACCGGGCGGTGCGCCTCCTGGACGCCCAGGGGCGGGTGGTGGACCTGGTGGGGTTTGCCGCGAGCGGGCAGTTTGAAGGGGCGGGCATTCCCGACGGCCCCACCGCTAACCCCCCAGGCCAGATCAGCTGGAAGCGCCTGCCCTCGGGTAAGGATACCGATAACAACGCCCAGGACTTCTTCTTTGGGGAAAACTGGGCCAACCCGCAAAACCGGCAAAGCCCCTTCTACGGCGACAACTGAGGCCGTCTCCAGGGGAGCGTGGGGGCCCCACGCTCCCCTCCCTTTTGAGTCAAAAGGCGCAGCTAGCCTAGCCCTAGCCCGAAACCCACTCCCCGCCCCTTACGTTTGAGGTGGCCTTGGACCTCTAAGGCGCTCGCCACCCGTTCCGGCGAGACGTCAAGGCGAAGATGGGGCCTAGAGGGCAAGGCGGATAGAACCCGGTGCGGGAGGGAAAGGAGCCTTTACCCCCAAGGATGGTGCTTCCCAATGGCAAGCCCTATCAGGAGGCCCTCCTCGTACCCGTAGATGAAGCTGTGGAGGTCCTTTTCGTCGAGAGGTCGGGCTAGGAGTTTTTCTTCTCCTTCCCCGCAGAGCCAGATCCCAAGGTCCGCACCGCGTTCCGTGAGGATTTCCCAAGCACCCCTCCACGAGTTGGAGCGGGCCGTGTCCCACACTTTGGACGGGGGAACGTTGGAGAGAGGTGGGGGAAGGTTAGGCTCTCCCGAACTTTCCTTGGCCTTCAACCCCTCGGCGAAGCCGGTTGTAAAACCCATAAGCCACCCACCTGCTTCCACCGTGGACCGCATGAGAATTCTTCTCCGCCAAGTTTCGATACGGCGGACAAGGCTAGAGAAGGGGTCAGAATTGGCCGGGTCCTGCCCGCGATTGGCGTCCGGGTCCATACCTTTACCTTAGCGCTTCAGGGCTTTTTAGGGCTAGAGCGTGTTAACGACTATAGACTGCAGCGATGAAGAGGAAAGCCTACCTCTCCGACGTGACGGACGAGGAATGGAGCCTGGTGGCCCCCT
>NZ_JAKEDU010000025.1 GCF_021462405.1 Thermus tengchongensis
GGGAGGGTGGGAGTGGCGGTACGTGGTGGCCACCTTTCCCGGGGGGCGGCGGTTTACCATCGAGCACTTTTTCCGGACCATGAAGGGGGAGTTTTCCCTGGGGCGTTTTGGGCAGCGGACGGCCTTGGGGGTGCATCGGTTTCTGGTGTTGTCCTTCCTGGCTTACCTGCTGGCCCACTGGGTGAGGCTAGCTCCAGCCGGGAGAGGTCTTTCTTGGCGGGAGGCTGGGCGGGAGGCGGCGCGCCTGCTGCTGCCGGAGGTGGTCTTGGGGGTCCTCATGGCCGAGCTGGGAGCTTTGGGTCTTTGGCCCCCGCCTGCGGGGGGAAGGGGGTGTTTATGCAGGGTATTCGGGAGGTGCAAGTTTTGAGATGATCCATCCCTCAAGGCTCACCTGTTTGATCCAAACTTCGTCAGGGGTGTCCTGCTGAAAATGGTCGTCGTGTTTCTCCACCCAAAGGCCAAGCTCTCTGAGCTTCCCCGGGAAACTCTTACCCAAGTTGCGGTCACAAAAATAAACCAAACTCACGCGGCCGCGCCCTCAAAGACCACCGCCTCCCGCACCGCCCCCAAGGGAAGCCCATAGTCCTCTGCCAGGGCCTCCAGGGCTTCCCCGCTGTTGTACCGGAGAGCCAGCACCCGGGTCTTCACCCCTGCCACCGTGGGAGCTCCGAAAGCCACCCGGGGGTCCAGGACCACTTGCTCGCTTCGCAGCCGTCCTGCTACCGAAGGACGGAAGCGTACCGGGAATCCCTTCTCGTCCCGTTCCACACGGGAAAGATAGTCCCGAAGAATGTCCTCGAGGGCCACCTGCCCCGACCGGGTGAGGGCCAGCAACCCTTGGGGATCCCTCAGGAAGATATCCCGAAGCCCCACCTCGAGGTCCAAAAGCAGAGGGCGGGGCACCCCCAGCTTCTCACGGGCGTAGGCCACCATCTGGCGCACCTTACCCATGGTGATGCGGTGTTCCTTCCGTAGAGCCGCAAGCACATTAGCTTCAACCAGATTGAGGAAGGAGAGCAAAGAGCCACCCCCAGGGGTGACGATCAAGGGTTCAGACCACCCCTGTCCTCCTTGAACGGGGTAGCGCCGCCCCCACACCCAGGTGCGCAAGGTGGCCTCGGGAACCCCCAAGTACCGGGCCGCTTCCCGCAGGGTGTAGAGGGGCCGGTCCTGAGGATCCATGGTGAGAACGCTATCAAAATGGGACAGGCTACCTGGGGACCCTTTACCACCCTTCATCCTCCGACCAAGATACCATGCCCCCAACTTTCCAAAGGGGGAGTTGCCCTCTAAACAACCCTGCACGGGCCTCCACGTGCAAGCCACTTATCTCCATGGAGCAACCTCCTTTATCTTGGGGTGTATGGCGCTCAGCAACCGGGAGATGGTGGGGCGGGGCCTGGACCTTCTGAAGGCGGGCCTCCGCCCTTTTGTGGAGCGGGAGTACCGCCGGGTATACGGGGAGGAGTGGGCCCAGCAGGCCCTCGAGGTGGTGAAGGGCGACCAGAGCAAACTGCAAGACCCCGACGCCCAGGCCCTCCTCAAGCTCATGGACTACCGCTGGCACGAGGTCTTTGACGAGAAGCTGGGCCAGTGGGGGCGCACCCTGGTGAAGGAGCTTTTGGAGGTGCGCAACCGCCACGCCCACCAGAACGCCTTCACCCTCGAGGACGCCCACCGGGCCCTGGACACCATGACCCGCCTCCTGGAGATGGTGGCCGCGGAAGAGGCCCAGGAGACCGGGCGCCTGGCCCGGGAGCTTCTGCGCCGCCGCTTTGAGGAAGAGGCCAAGCGGGAGGTGGAGCGAGCGGCCAAGCTTCCCCAGATCCCCACCCCCTCCGGCCTCAAGCCCTGGCGGGAGGTGGCCACCCCCCACCCGGACGTGGCCTCGGGCCGCTTCAGCGAGGCCGAGTTCGCCGCCGACCTGGCCCAGGTGCTTCGGGGGGAGGCGGGCCCCGAGTACGGCGACCCCCTGGAGTTCTACCGCCGCACCCACCTCACCGGGGGGCTGAGGCGCCTCCTGCTGAACGCCCTGAGGCGGCTTTCCGGAGCCGGGGGCGACCCCGTGGTGGAGCTCCAGACGGCCTTCGGTGGGGGCAAGACCCACTCCATGCTGGCCCTCTACCACCTCTTCGGCGGGGGGCTGGACCCCCACGAGGTGCCGGGCCTGGAGGAGGTGCTGAAGGAAGCGGGCCTCACCCAGGCCCCCAAGGCCCGGCGGGCGGTGCTGGTGGGCACCGCCCTGGACCCCGCCAAGCGCCGCCCCAAGCCGGAAGGGGTGGTGGTCCACACCCTCTGGGGGGAGATGGCCTACCAGCTGGGCGGGGTGGAGGGGTACCGCCTGGTGGAGGAGGGGGATCTCCGGGGCGTGGCCCCAGGCTCCGACACCCTCAAGGAGCTTTTCGACCGCTTCGCCCCCGCCCTGGTCCTCATCGATGAGTGGGTGGCCTACCTGCGCAACCTCCACGGGGAGGAAGACCTCCCCTCCGGCACCTTCGACCAAAACCTCACCTTCGCCCAGGCCCTCACCGAGGCGGCCAAGCGTAGCCCTCAAGCCCTGGTGGTGGCCTCCCTCCCCGCCTCCGACGCCGAGGTGGGAGGAGGGGGTGGGCGGGAAGCCCTCCTCCGCCTGCAGAACGTCTTTGGCCGCCTGGAAAGCGTCTGGCAGCCCGCTACCCAGGACGAGTCCTACGAGATTGTGCGCCGCAGGCTCTTCCTGCCCCTCTCTGCGGAAAGCTTCCGGGACCGGGACGCCGTGGTGCAGGCCTTCATGCGCCTTTACCGGGAGCACAGAGGGGAGTTCCCCGCGGAAACCGCCGAGGCCGACTACGAGCGCCGCCTCAAGCTGGCCTACCCCATCCACCCGGAGCTCTTCGACCGCCTCTACGGGGACTGGGCCGCCCTCGAGGGGTTCCAGCGCACCCGGGGGGTACTCCGCCTCATGGCCGCCGTGGTCCACACCCTGTGGAGCCGGGGGGACGCTTCCCTCATGATCCTTCCTGGGAGCCTGCCCCTGGATGCCGGAGGGCCTCGGTACGAGCTTACCCGCCACCTTTCCCGCTTCCACGAGGGCTTCGCCCAGGTGCTGGACACGGACGTGGACGGACCCAACGCCAAGGCCTTCCTCCTGGACCAGGCGCGGCCCAACCTGGGGCGCTACCAGATGGCCCGGCGCACCGCCCGGGCCGTCTTCATGGCCACCGCCCCTGCCGCCGCTGCCCCCATCGGAAGGCCCAGGGGCGTGGAGGGCATCCGGGTGCGCCTGGGGGTGGTCCAGCCAGGGGAAAACCCCTCCTTCGTGGCCGACGCCCTCAAAGCCCTCAGCGACCAGCTCACCTACTTCCACGCCGAGGGGGACCGCTACTGGTTCGAGACCCGGCCCAGCCTCAACCGCATGGCCCAGGACCGGGCCGCGGCCTTGGACGAGGACAGGGTGCGCCAGGAGCTGGTGGGGCGCCTCCACGCCTGGACCAAGGAGCGCCCAAGCCTTTTCGCCGCCGTTCACGCCGTTCCCGAGGGGAGCGGGGACGTGCCCGACGAGCCCGCCTTGCGCCTGGTAATCCTGCCCCCTTGGGTTTCTCACACCAGGGGGGGGTCGGAGGCCGAGCGCCTGGCAAGGGAGATCCTGGAAAGGCGGGGACAGGCCCCAAGGCGCTACCGCAACACCCTCCTCTTCCTGGCGGCGGACGCCACCTCCTGGCCGGACTTGGAGGAGGCCGCAAGGAGCTTTCTGGCCTGGAAGTCCATCCTGGAGGACGCCCCCAGCTTGAACCTGGGGGAGATGGACAGGAGGCAGGTGGCATCCCGCCTGGCTGAGGCGGAGGCCATCCTGAACACCCGCCTGGAGGAAGGCTACCGCTACCTCCTCAGCTTCCACCAGCCCGACCCCCGGGCCCCCGAGCTGGAGCTCCAGGCCCCCCGCCTCCTGGGAAGCGGTAAGCCTCTGGAGCGGGCCGCCAGCAAGGCCAAAAACGAAAGCCTGGCCTACACGGAGTGGCACCCCCGCTTCCTGAAGGACACCCTGGAGGGGTACAGCTTCTTTACCGCCTTAGAGCCCCAGGGGGTCCTGCCCTTGGGCTGGCTCTGGGAAGCCTTCTGCACCTACCCCTACCTGCCCCGGTTGAAGGGCGAGGAAGTTCTCCTGGCCTCCGTTCGCAAAGGGGTGGAGGAAGGGCTTTTCGGGTATGCGGAGCGCCTCGAGGAGGGACGGCCCAAGGGGGTGCTTTGGCGCGAAGGGGGGTTTACCCCTAGCCTGGCGGGGTTCCTCCTGGCAAAGGAATTGGCGGAAAAGGCCAAAGCGGAGGAGGAGGAGCGCCAGCCCCCTAAGCCCTCAACGGTGGAGCTGACTCCCTCTCACACAGGACCCCTTCCCCCACCCCCTCCCCCGCCCCAGCCCAAGCCTCGGCGGTTCTACCTGAAAAAGGAGCTTCCCCCCACCGACCTCCTCCGGGAGGCCGACCTTCTGGCCAAAGAGATCGTGCTTCAGCTGGCCAAAGAGCCCGGCGTGCGGGTACGGGTGGTCCTCGAGGTGCAAGCGGAAGCGGAAGAGGGCTTCCCGGAGGACCTCGCCCGCGTCCTTCGGGAAAACAGCGATGCCCTCAAGGCGGAGTACGGGCTCGAGGAAGCTTGAGTTGGGGGTGGATGCAAAGGAAGGTTGCAAAAGGCCGCGCCTTAGCGGCCCTGGCGCTCCTTCTCGTTCAGCCAGGCCCAGATCTCCGCCATGCTGTAGGAGAGCATGAGGACGGCAAGGAGGTTCCTGGTCAACTCTAGCCACCACTACCCCCTCCTACATGCAGGAGTGGAGCCGCAGCAGCCGACCCCCCACCAGGATGAGGGTCTAAGCCTCCCTTCCACCCCTCCCACGATCCCAGCAGGATGGGCTTGGTCACGGGCGTAGCCCGTATCTTGCGAGCCGAGAGATCCCTCGGCACCTTCTGCCCAAGGAGGGGAAGGAAGAGGCCTACCCTCAGGGCTCGCCAGGCGTGGATGCCCTGGGGGTTCCTTCCCGCGGTTGACCCCGCAGGGCCGCCTGGCCCACCCTGAAGGCTTGGAAGGGTGGCGAGAGCTCTCTTCATCTGGGCAAGCTCCCGCCCGAGCCTGCGCCTGAGGTAGGGGTTCTTCTCCTCACGGTGCCGCTCCTTGAGCTGGGCTATCCGCCCCTTGTAGAAGCGGCGGGTGCGGTCGTGAAAGGAGGGGTCCTGGAGGAGGGCTTTCAGAGGTTTGGGGATCTCCTCCTTGAACCCCAAGGCCCTCCGCCCGATCACGTAGGCCGCGGCCACGTCCTTGGACAAGGACAGGAGGGGGGCGTACTTCAGCATCCCGATGGTGGAGGTGTCCTGGGGGTTCACCTCCAGGCTCTGGATGCCCCGCTTCCGGGCCAAGGCGTGCACCTTCCCCAGGAGGGAGCGGTAGGCGAAGCGGTGGGCTTGGCGGCGGAAGCCCCTGCCGGAGCCGTCCCCTCTTCTCCCTTTGGGGAGATGCTTCAGCCTCTCCGTGGCGATGGCCACCCCCTCCTGCTCCGCCAGGGCCA
>NZ_JAKEDU010000026.1 GCF_021462405.1 Thermus tengchongensis
CTCCGACGTGACGGACGAGGAATGGAGCCTGGTGGCCCCCTACCTCACCCTCATGCGGGAGGACGCCCCCCAAAGGGAGTACCCCCTGCGCGAGGTGTTCAACGCCCTCCGGTGGATCGTTCGCACCGGGGCCCCCTTGCGCATGCTCCCCCACGACTTCCCCCCCCTGGGAGGTGGTCTACGCAAAGACCCAGAGGTGGCTCAAGGCGGGGATGTTCCAGGCCCTGATCCACGACCTGCGGATCCTCCTGCGCACCCTGGAGGGGAGGGAGCCCGACCCCTCAGCGGTGGCTCTGGACAGTCGCACCTTGCCGGCCACACCGGAGAGCGGGCACCGGGCGGGGTACGACGGGGCGAAGCGGCGGCGGGGGAGCAGGGTGCACATGGCGGTGGATACCCTGGGGCACTTGCTGGCCCTGGTGGTGACCCCGGCGGACGTGGGGGACCGGGAGGAGGTGGGGCGGCTGGGGCGGGAGGTGCAGGAGGCGATGGGGGAGCGGGTGGAGGTGGCCTTTGTGGACCAGGGGTACACGGGGGAGAGGGCGGCGGAGGCGGCGAGGGGGGAAGGGATGGAGCTGGTGGTGGTGAAGCTACCGGAGGCGAGGCGGGGTTTTGTGCTGTTACCGCGGCGGTGGGTGGTGGAGAGGTCGTTTGCTTGGCTGACGCGGTTTCGGCGGTTGGTGCGGGACTATGAGCGGTTACCCGAGACGGTGGCGGGGCTGCACTTCTTGGCTTTTGCCATGCTCCTCCTGAAGAAGTTTGTGGACTTGCTGGGCAAAGTCATCAACACGCTCTAGAGCCCGGATCCTCGCCCGCATCCGCAAGGCCCTGAAGGAGCGGCCCAAGGCCCTCCTGCCCGAACACCCCCACCTGCGCCTTGGGGAAGACCCCCTGGACCTCTTCCTCAGGCGCCTCGCGGAAAACGGGGCCGAGGGCCACCTCCTGGACGGGGAAGGGGTGGTGGGGCTCCTGAAGGAGCTGGCCCAAGGCCTCCCCGGGGCGGCCTACGGCAAGGGGGTACCCCCTTCCTTCCGCCTTTTCCCGGAGCTGCCCCCGGAGGCGGCACCCCTGGGGGTTTCCTGGGCGCTGTTCGCCGTGGCCGAAACCGGCACCCTGGCCCTCTCCTCCGCGGACGGGCGAAAGGCCCAGCTCCTTCCCCCCACCCACCTGGTCCTGGTGGAGCGGGCGCGGGTCTACCCCACCTTGCTGGAAGCCTTCCTGGACCTGAAGGTCCTTCCCAGCGCCCTGGGCCTCTACTCCGGCCCCTCCAAGAGCGCGGACATCGGCCAGGTGATGGTGAAGGGGGTCCACGGGCCCGGCCGGCTGGTGGTGGCAGTTCTATGAGGATCGGAAAGATGCCCGGTATGCGCTTGCTTAGTAAATCACCCCAGGAGGCCCTGGAGATGGGCCTCTGTAGATCGGTAAGAGAGGCCGTAGAAGGTGCAGAAGAGTGAGGAGGGCCATGTAGAGGGCGTGGCCCTAGCACCAGGGCCTGCCGGGGCGGCCCTTGAAGGGTGGGGCCACCTCATGGACCACGTATCCGCACGCAAAGGTTACCTCAAAACTTGCACCTCCCGAATACCCTGCATAAACACCCCCTTCCCCCCGCAGGCGGGGGCCAAAGACCCAAAGCTCCCAGCTCGGCCATGAGGACCCGCAAGACCACCTCCGGCAGCAGCAGGCGCGCCGCCTCCCGCCCAGCCTCCCGCCAGGAAAGCACTCCTTCCCCAGGAGCCAGCCTCACCCAGTGGGCCAGCAGGTAAGCCAGGAAGGACAACACCAGAAACCGATGCACCCCCAAGGCCGTCCGCTGCCCAAAACGCCCCAGGGAAAACTCCCCCTTCATGGTCCGGAAAAAGTGCTCGATGGTAAACCGCCACCGCCCCCACACCAGCACAGTCCGTGGCCCCGCGGGAAAGGTGGCCACCACGTACCGCCACTCCCACCCTCCCCCGGGTAAGGGATAGCGGTACCTGCTCACCCACACGGGAAAGGGAAGTCCCCGCAGATGCACCCGGCTCCCCTGCCGTCTGAGCCCAAAGAGGGGAAGCCCCTCCCCCGTCTTCTTTGGGGCCCCTACCCCAAATGAACTCCCGGTCCCGCCGCATCCCCACCACCCCTTCCAGACCCAACCCCCGCACCCCCACAAGAAACCGGGCGGTGCCGAAGGCAGCATCGGCCACCACCCGAAGGTGGAAGGACTTGCGCATCCAGGGGGGCAGGGAGGCCAGAAGACGCAGGGCAAGGAGGGAAAGCGTCTTCTCTCCCTTCCCCCGCCACACCCGGTAGGCCCAGGGGATGCGCAGGTCCCCCAGGACCAGATAGAGTACCACCAGGTGGAGCCCCCACTTGCCGTGGAAAAAGGAGAGGGGCAAGGCGGGGAAGAGGCCCCGCTTCTCCAGGGTGACCAGGTCCAGGACCACCAGGAGCCTGGGCTTGGGCCCCCGCCTGGGCCTGGCCCGGTGCAGGGCCTCTTGGGCTTCCTGACGGGCCAGGCGGATGAGGGTGCGGGTGGGCCAGGGGTAGCGGTTGAGGAAGCGGGAGAGGGCGGTTGCTTTGCCCGTAGGGCAAACAGATTTGCGTAAGCAAGAAGGGGACTTGGTCTTGCTGTGCTGGGGCCTGGCTTTGCCGTGGCCGGTGAGAAGGAGGAGAAGAAGCGCTTTGAGGGATTCGCGGAGGTGGGGGGTTGGCAGGAGGGCCAGGAGGGTCCAGAGTAGAGCTTGGGCCGTCTGGTGCATGGCACCCTTCATCCGAAGGGAACCGGGCGGCCCTTTTCATACCCTTTTTTGTAGTATCCTTCTTCCATGCCTCAGGTAGCCCGTCACCTGACCCTGAGGGAACTGGAGCGCAGGTACAAAAAGGCCAAGGACCCGGTGGAAAAGACCCGCTTCCAAGCCGTCTACCACGCGGCCAAGGGCCTCTCCGCCAGGGAGATCGCCCGCATCACCCTGCAGACTCCCCGCCCTTACACGCCACCGTGCGCCGGTACAACCTCCAAGGCCCCGAGGCCCTGCGGGATGGGCGGCACAACAACCCCGGAGCCCGGCCCAAGCTCACCCCGGAGGAGACCCTGAGGGTGCTGCAGGCCCTGGAGGGTCCCCCTCCCGACGGCGGCCTGTGGACGGGGCCCAAGCTGCAGCGGTGGGTGGCGGAACATTTGGGGAAGCGGCTTTCCCTCGTCACGAGCGGAGCTCGTATCTTGACCCCCATCTACCGCCTACTCCACGAGGCGGGGTTTGCCCTGCGGGTACCGCGCCCGGTGCACCGGAAGGCGGAGAGGGAGGCACAGGAGGCGTTCAAAAAAACTCCGCCAAGAGGTGGAGGCGGCCCGGGCAGCGGGGCGAAGGGTAAGGGTATTTGCTTACGATGAGCACCGGTTGGGGCTGAAGCCGGTGTACCGGCGGGTGTGGGGGAGGAAGGGGGAGAGGCCCAAGGCGGTGGTGGCGCACCGGTACCGGTGGTTCTACCTGTGCACCTTCGTGGAGCCGGAGACGGGGGAGGCGTTGAGCCTGTTGGTGGACGGGGTGGACACGGAGGTGATGAGCTGGGCCTTGCGGGAGTTTCGCGGGTGGCTTGGGGAGGAGGAGGGGGAGGTGTGGGTGGTTTTGGACCGGGCGGGGTGGCACGTGTCCCCGAGGGTGGAGGTGCCGGAGGGGGTTCGGCTGGTGTTTTTGCCTCCCTACTCCCCGGAGCTGCAGCCGGTGGAGCGGGTGTGGCCTTTGGTGAACGAGGCGGTGGCGAACCGGTACTTTGCGGACCTGGAGGCCCTGATGGAGGCGGTGGAGGGGCGGTGGTTGGTGCTGCAGGGG